>NZ_JNAH01000011.1 GCF_000759885.1 Prochlorococcus marinus str. GP2 | reverse complement strand
TTCATCAATCCTCACTAACAAATGGATCGATTCGTTCTTTAAGAGAAGTTTTTAGAGAAGGGGAAATCATTAAAGCTTTAATATCTGAAATTGACCTGGAAAAAGGTCGCATTGGTCTCAACACTGCACTCCTAGAAAACTCTGCAGGAGAATTAATTATTGATAAGCAAAAAGTTATGCAAGAAGCCACAGAGAGAGCATTAAAAACTAAAGCACTCTTCGATAAAAAAGAACAAGATAAATGAATATCAATAAAAAAAAAGAGTCAGGTCTTAAATTAAAAATTTCAGATTGGGAATTAGATTTTTACTCAAGACCAATTATTGAAACAAATGGAAAAAAAAGGTGGGAGTTAATTATTTGCTCAACAAGAAGTTATGAGAGAGAAGATATTTTTCTTTGGAATAAAAAATGTCCTGCTAATGAAGTTAATTCCGTATGGCTTACAAAGGCACTAAATGAAGCAATAAGTGAAGCAAAAAAACAAGGATGGGCGAAACCTTCAATAGCTCGATTCTGGAGGACGTCAATGAAATCGATCATTAAGAAATCCCTGGAGGCTGTAAGTATTGAGGTTCTAGTAAGTAGGAGAACTTACAATTTATTAGATAGAATCGAATTTCTTGAAAAAGAGGTTTATCCAAAGGAAAAAGGTTATGTAAGAGGTGTATTAGCTCCGACTTTTACTTCTAAAATAGAAAACCTTCCTAAACCTCTACCAGAAGCAGTAAGGGGTGATGCTTTAACTATCGCTGAAATATCAATTGGTGAACTAAAATCAGCAGAAAATTGGCCTATGGAATTTGGAGATATTTTCCCAATTCAGCAAGATTTAGATGATAATTATTTAGTTCCAGGATTAAGACTTTTTAGCAAAGATAGATCCTTAGCACTCTCTGCATGGTTCAGCTGTTTAGAACCTATTAAATTAGTCATCAATAAGACACAACTCATACTTGAAGCTTCAGAAGATGATAAGTGGCTGGTAACTGATTTACCAGAAAAAGATGCAAACATTTTGAGTACAAAGTTTTTAGAAAATAAAAAAAACTCTTTTGGTTATCAATTTATTTCCATACAGTCAACACCATACATCGAGAAATTTGCAGGATTCTGGATTTTGAGAGATATTGAATTAATTTCATAGATTAAGTTTAGGAGCAGGAACTATTCCTTACAAAGAAATATATTTCTCAAAAGCTGAAATATTTATTCAACACAAGAAATTTGAGTATTATTCATCACCTGTCCTTAGTCAAAATAATTTCAAACATGCCTTCTTTACGAAGTCTAGCTCTGAGAAATTTCTTCAATTATTAGGAAATCACTTTAATGAAAACTACACAAATTGTGTTTCTAATCAAATTCACAGTAATGTGATAGTGTTCGGATCTCATTCGGAAGAAGGGATTAAGACTGATGCAGATGGTCTTGTTAATAATAAATGCAATCAAAACTTATGGGTTTATACAGCTGATTGTATGCCAATATTTTTTGCTGATAAAAGGACAAGAAATGTAGCGACCTTGCATTGTGGAAGAAAAGGTTTAGAAAAAAAAATTATAAAAAATATGGTTAAAATTTTCGATAACTTTGGGACATATAGAGATGACTTACTTGTTGCAATAGGACCTGCGATTTCTAAGGAACATTATTTAGTTGATAAAGTTACACTCAAAGAATTTTATAGAAAGGCCGAAAACAAAAACATAACCGTCAATTGGACTAAAACTGAAAGTGATCTATGTTTTAGTGATTTAAATCACTTCAAAGAGCAAAACTTAAATCATATTGATCTTAAAAAATCTGCCTATAGACAACTTTTAAATGAGAACATTCTTAATACGAATATAGACATCTCAAATTTATGCACATACAAATTAAAAAATGAATTTAATTCCTGGAGAAGGAGCAAAACAATCTCGAGACAATGGAATTGTATTTGCTCACAGAGATAGTTAATTTGGGCAAATTTTACTAGTTAAGTCTTTAGCAACTAATAATTCGGTCATCTCCTTAGTACCTTTAATATTAGAGACTTTGGCTAATAATAAATTTTCTTTAAAACCAAAAGGTTTTATTTTTACTTTGCTCCCCCTTGGGAATTCACTCTTAAGTAAATTAGTCGCTTTGACCTCATCATTTTCATTTACATCTACACAAAATAATCTAATATTTAGACTCCTATTTTGATCTCCCACCAAAATAGTATTTGAGCTTTTTATTTGAAGAATTTCAGCCGCGTTAACTATTACAGGGTTAAAAACAATCGAGTAGATTATTAAAATTGTTGATAATTTTTTCAATTCAGAAGCATCTAAGTTTTCAAATTATATTAAAGATAATTTTTTAAAATAACGTATTAAAAAAATCATTCTTCAGAATTAACATATCCAACCATTTGTGCGTTACTTTTCCCAGGAGGTACCATTGGATAACAATTTTCACCTCTTCTAACTAGAACATTAATTAAGGCAGGACCATTATGATCAAATGCATGTTGTAATTGATTTTGTAACTGTTTTCTATCAGAAATTAGGTATCCCTTAACTCCGAAAGACTCAGCAAGTTTTACAAAATTAGGTTCACCACAACTCATGTCCGATGAGGAATACCTTTCATTGTAGAAACTTTCCTGCCATTGCCTTACCATCCCTTGCCAGCGATTATTAATTATGATCAACTTTACGTTTAAACCATATTGGGAC
Source organism: Prochlorococcus marinus str. GP2 (assembly GCF_000759885.1). Classification (NCBI taxonomy): domain Bacteria; kingdom Bacillati; phylum Cyanobacteriota; class Cyanophyceae; order Synechococcales; family Prochlorococcaceae; genus Prochlorococcus; species Prochlorococcus marinus. The sequence goes on along the minus strand of NZ_JNAH01000011.1, from coordinate 6,617 downwards.
AATGTACCTAATTCTTGAATATTCATTAAAACGCTTGCATCTCCTGCTATGCAAATTACATCTGAATTAGGTAAGGCAGCCTTCACTCCAATTGCAGCTGGCAATCCAAAACCCATAGTACCTAAGCCTGCACTACTAATCCATTTTCTTGGTGAATTCCTAAGGTATTGAGCAGCCCACATCTGATGTTGGCCTACATCTGTAGTTACATAAGCTTCTGGCAAAATTTCTCTAACTGTTAAAAGAACTTCCTGAGGATAAATTTCACCATCTTTAGGAGGGTCATATAAAGGATGTTTATTTTTCCAATAATCAATTTTTTCTAACCAGTTTTTCGTTTGACAAGCAAATTTGTTATTAAGAGATTTTTCATTAATTCTACTTACAGCTTTTTTAACATCAGAAATAATTGCAACGTCTACACGCCTATTTTTATTAACTTCTGCTGGGTCAATATCTATATGAATGACTTTTGCATTAGGAGCAAAAGTATTCAATTTCCCAGTAACCCTATCATCAAACCTAGAACCAATAGCTATTAAAAGATCACAATCCGTAACTGCAAAGTTCGCATAAGCAGTTCCATGCATTCCTAACATCCCAACTGATAAATTATCTTTTTCATCAAAAGCGCCTTTCCCCATTAAAGTTGTTGTAACTGGTATTTGATAATTCTTTGCCAAAGTTCTTATCTCATCATGCGCCCCTGAAGATATTGCACCACCGCCAACATATAAAAGAGGTCTCTCAGAGTCCTCTATTAATTTTATAGCTTTTTTTATATCGCAATCATTAATATCTCCATTTCTTTTAAATCCTTTAGGAATAATCTCCCCAGGTAAAACTCTTTGGTAATGAAAGAATTCCTGACCCACGTCCTTTGGTATATCAATTAAAACGGGGCCGGGTCTTCCAGAAGATGCTATAAAAAAAGCTTCAGAAACTATTCTTGCTATATCTGAGGGGTCTCTTATAACCCATGAATGCTTAACGATTGGAAGAGTTATTCCAAAAATATCAGTTTCTTGAAAGGCATCAGTCCCTATAGCAGGTCTTGGGACTTGTCCCGTAACAACTACTAAAGGTACTGAATCCATTTGAGCAGTGGCAATTCCCGTTACTAAATTTGTTGCCCCTGGACCTGAAGTTCCAAAACACACTCCTACATCACCAGTCGATCTAGCATATCCATCAGCAGCATGAGATCCTCCTTGTTCATGTCTCACCATGTAGTGCTTCAACCAACCGTCTTTTTCTGCTTTATGAACAGCATCATAAATAGGGAGTATGGCTCCTCCAGGGTATCCAAATATAACCTTTACCCCATGAATTTTTAGAGAGTCCATTAGTGCATCTGCACCTGTTATCCAAATGGGGTTTTCATTTTTTGAATTATCCTTTGACAAGGATCTCGAAGTAAGAGTCACTAAAGAAATTCAATGATTACTTTAAATATTAAACTTAATTAATCACTTTTGCCTCATTTAGAAATGTAATGTGAGAATATTTCCTTAAAGTCTTCCTGTAAATTATGATTTTTCAAATAAATACTCATTGATTTTTACAAAATTCCTAACCTGTGCAAAGGTCCAGAGCCTAAGATAAGTTCAATAAAAAGTACAAGAAAAACAATCATAGCAACCCTTCCATTCCAAACCTCTGAACTATTATTCCAACCCCATTGCCATTTCTCCTGGGGGTAAAGTTTAACTTTTTCAGGCAACTGAGAAGCCTCCTCTATATTTACCAATGGCCCGTCTAAACAAGAAATCACCAGATCACTGAGACCTTCAATAAAAGTAGGATGTGTATTTAAAGCTTTTACTCTACGAAAGTTTTTGATACCAGCTTTTTCAGCAATTTCTTTATACTCAATGTCAATTTCTTGCAACGTCTCAATATGCTCTCCAACAAAACTTATTGGTACCACTACTAAATCATTAACATTTGACTTTCCAAGATCAGTTAACACCTCTTCTGTATAAGGTTTCAACCATTCAACTGGACCAACTCTACTTTGATAAGAAAGTGTATGAGGGTTACTATGTCCTAAATATTTTTCCAGCTCATTTATTATCAATAAAGAGCAATCTTCAATTTGTTGTTTATAGGGGTCTCCAGCCTCCTCTACATAACTCTTAGGAACTCCATGAGCAGTGAAAAAAATATGCGCATTGGAAGGTGATTCACAAAGTGAAATTTGTTCAGAGATCAATTCAACCATTGACTTTAAATAACCTGATTGACTAAACCAACTTCTTACACATCTCATAGGGATTTTTTTAAAGTCATTATCAGAGTCTCGCAATTTCTTTAATTCCCTAAAGCTTGAACCACTTGTACTTATTGAAAAATGTGGATACAAAGGAATAACAACAATTTGATCTATACCATCTGCTTTCATGTCAGCAATAGCTGATTCCGTAAAAGGATGCCAATACCTCATAGCTATGTAGGTAGTAGCATTTAATCCTTTATTTCTCAACTTAGATTGCAATTCTCTGGCTTGTTGTTCAGTTATTCTTCTTATGGGCGATCCACCACCTATAGAAAGATAAGCCTGTTGTGAAGTAGTACTTCTGAGAGTAGATATCAACCAAGCCAAAGGCTTTTGAAATGCAGGAAAAGGAGTCCTGATTATTTCTGGATCAGAAAAAAGATTGTATAAGAATGGGCCAACATCTGTAATGCGCTCAGGCCCTCCTAAATTCATTAGTAAGACGCCTATTTTGCTCATTTAAGAATTATGGAGATTGAAAATCAACATTAAAAACGTCATTATATGGTCAATTATATAAATAAATGCACATAATTCAGGAAATTAATAATATCAATGATAATTTTGCTACTCAAGGAAGCAAACTTAGGATTGAAAAGAGGGGGGAGAAATTAAATATTAGAGGTTTACTGCCTTCAAAAAAAGATAAAAGGAACTTTAAAGATCAGAGAATATCTCTTGGTTTAAAAGCTGATATTTTGGGATTAGAGGAGGCTAAAAAAAAATTACAATTAATAAATTTGCAACTTGAATTAAATCAATTTGACTGGATTAATTGGATAAGCTCCTCTAATCAAAAAGAAATAAAAAATGATTTTGAATTTCCAAATAAATTAAATCAATTTGAGGAATTTTTTTTTAAAGAAAGTAAAAATGTATATTTAAGTAGTACTAGAAAAACTACTTGGAGAAGTTCTTACAAGCCATATTTAAAAAGAATCCTGAGCATATATAGAGCTCAAAGCAATAAAGATTTAGTAAAAATATTTGAAAAAACACTTGAAAGTTACAAGGAAAGTAGTAGAAGCAGGAAACAATGCGCTACTTCTCTTAGTGTTTTGGCTAAGTTTTTGGACGTTAAACTACCCGAAGATTGGAAATTAAATTCTAGAGGATATGGTCTGAACAAAGCAGGATTTAGGGATCTCCCTAAAGACGAGTTGATAGAGAAAATTTGGGAGACGATACCAAACAAATCTTGGAGATTTGTTTTTGGATTGATGGCTACATATGGATTAAGAAATCATGAAGTATTTTTTTGTGATTTAAGTTCTCTAACTAATTTTGGGGACAAAATTATTCGAGTTTTACCAACAACTAAAACTGGAGAACATCAAGTTTGGCCATTTCATCCTGAATGGGTGGAAAAGTTCGAATTATCAAAACTTGGTGAAAATCCAGAACTACTTCCAAATATTAATAGAGACCTTAAAGTTACAACCTTACAAAATATTGGGAAAAAAATTACAGACCAGTTTAAGCGTTACTCTTTACAAATAAAACCTTATGATCTAAGGCATGCTTGGGCTGTAAGAACAATTTTTTATGATTTACCTGATACTGTTGCTGCCAGAATGATGGGACATTCGGTTAGTTTACATACTCAAACTTATCACCACTGGATTACTAAAAGAGATCAACAACAAGCAGTAAATAATGCTCTTTTAAAAGTTAAAAGAGCTAAAAATTTTTAAAGATTTATAATCATTGAATAAAAATTAGGGTCATATGCAAGAAAAACCTTCATCTTCCGAGAAAATATTTAACCTTGATAATCAAGCAAACAAACTTGGAATGGGAGGTAAATTATCACCGGATAGCGATGAGAGCTCATATAAAAAAAGGATGCAACAAAGAAAAGATATTCAAGCCGAAAGACTACAAATTAGAAAAACAAAAAAAGGATTATTGATTGTTTTTACAGGAAATGGTAAGGGGAAGACAACTGCATCTTTAGGTATGGCTTTAAGGACGATAGGTCATGGCCATAAAGTAGCAATAATTCAATTTATCAAAGGAGGCTGGACCACTGGAGAAGAAAAAGCAATTAAAAATTTGTCTTCAAAAATATCTTGGCATTCATTAGGAGAGGGATTTACTTGGGAAACACAAGACAGAATTAGAGATGAACAATTAGTTCAGGAGGCATGGCAACTAGCCAAAAAATACATCCAGGACGAATCATATAAACTTATCATTCTTGATGAAATTAATATTGCTACAAAACTTGGTTATCTTAAACCCGAAGATATAATCACTTTTTTTAAAAGTTTAAATAATAGAAAAAATCATATTGTTTTAACTGGAAGGGGAGCATCAGATTCAATTATCAATTACGCTGATTTAGTTACAGAAATGAAACTAATAAGACATCCATTTAAAGAGCAAGGAATAAAAGCACAAAAGTGTGTTGAGTTTTAGTTGTAGCAAATTATTATTACTCTTATATAGAGTGATTTAAAATGTTTAAAGACGCAAGCAATATCTGAATAAAAAATAAATTTGGTACATTTACTTGCTAAGGTCTTAAAAGTACAATTATTGAATGACTTACAAAAGAGTTCTCTTAAAACTTAGTGGTGAAGCACTAATGGGTGAAAAACCTTATGGTATTGATCCTGCTATAGTTCAGTCAATCGCAGAGGATGTTTCAAAAGTATTAGAAAATAATGTACAACTTGCAATAGTTGTTGGTGGTGGGAATATTTTTAGGGGGCTTAAAGGGTCTGCAGCTGGCATGGATAGAGCGACTGCTGATTATGTTGGAATGCTAGCAACAGTAATGAATGCTATTTCACTTCAAGATGGTTTAGAAAGAGTAGGAGTTGAAACCAGAGTTCAAACTGCAATAGAAATGCAGGAAATTGCAGAACCATATATTAGAAGAAGAGCTATCAGACACCTTGAAAAAGGTAGAGTTGTAGTCTTTGGAGGTGGATGCGGAAATCCATTTTTCACAACTGACACTACAGCGGCTTTGAGGGCAGCGGAGATAAATGCTGAAGTTGTTATGAAGGCTACGAAAGTTGATGGAGTATATAATTGTGATCCTAATAAATTTAAAGATGCAAAAAAATATTCCTCTCTTAGTTATCAACAAGTTCTTAGCGATGAAATCGCAGTAATGGATAGTACTGCAATAGCACTATGCAAAGATAACAATATACCTATTATGGTATTTGATATATTCAAAAAAGGGAACATCTCTAAAGCTGTTGCTGGGGATCCTATTGGTTCATTAATTAGTTAAAGCTTATTTAAATTTTTTTTATTATGAAAGAACAAGAAATTCAGGCAAATATGGATAAAAGCATTGAAGCCACACAAAGAAATTTCAATACAATTAGGACAGGCAGAGCAAATGCTTCATTGCTAGACAGAGTAAGTGTTGAGTACTACGGGGCAGAAACACCAATTAAATCACTTGCCACAATAAGCACTATTGATTCACAAACAATTTCAATACAACCGTTTGATATTTCATGTTTACAGGCTATAGAGAAATCAATTTCTATAAGTGATTTAGGTATTACTCCGAATAATGATGGTAAAGTAATAAGAATAAATGTTCCTCCTTTAACAGAAGAAAGGAGAAAAGAATTTTGTAAATTAGCCTCTAAATATGCGGAAGAAGGGAAAGTGGCTTTGAGAAATATTAGAAGAGATGCTGTTGATAAAGAAAAAAAAGATGAAAAAGATGGTCTTATTTCTATTGACGAATCCAGAGATAATCAATCTGAAATTCAGAAAATTACTGATAAATATATTGCTTTAATAGAAACTAAATTGTCCGAAAAAGAGAAGGAAATTCTAAAAGTTTGATAGGGTTTGACGTGGTAATAATTGGTGGAGGATTATCAGGATCTTCCACCGCTCTTAATCTATCAAAGAAAGGATATTCAGTTTTAATTATTGAAAAAGAAGAGTTCCTAGATTACAAACCATGTGCGGGTGGGATGGCATCTTCAATGCAAAGATTTCTTCCTTTAGATATAGAAGACTCCATAGAATCAAAAATTAAGAATGTTGAATTCAGATGGAAAGCTACAGATAATGTGACGGCTGATCTTACTGGTGAATCCCCATTTTGGATTATTAAAAGAGAGAAACTTGATCAATTATTACTTAATGAGTCCTTGAATAATGGAGTTCAGATAATAAGACCATTATTGATAGAAAAAATCATCAAAAAAAATGATAAATGGGAAATTACATGCAATAACAAAATAAAATACATATCAGAATTTCTTGTTATTGCAGATGGTTCCCAATCCGAATGGGCAGGATATTTCAATTTAGGGCCAAGAAAACCTAAATTTGCGAACACAATCTCATTAAG
>NZ_JNAH01000010.1 GCF_000759885.1 Prochlorococcus marinus str. GP2 | reverse complement strand
TCAGAGGTCAAATAAAAAAAATTAATGTCAGTATCAATGGAGAAACCCTAAGAGTTTCTAGTAAGAGTAAAAATGACCTTCAATTAGCAATAAAGCTTGTTAGTGAATTTGAAGAGTCTTTGAACATTCCTCTAAAAGCTAACAACTTTCGATAAAGTCTTTAGTAAGATTATTTTTAAAATATGGCAGATTATTCAGAATCTCTCATTAAATCATTAATTGATAAAGTAAAAAAATATCCTCGTTTTTCAAGAGATGAATTAGAGAAATTTTGTTGGATGGCAGTTCATGAACATAAGCATGGCGTGTTACCTTCTGAATATGATATTAGGGAGATAGATGAGGACCTTTATTTGCAACTTTTACAAGCATTTAAATCCAATAAATAAGCAATAATATTTGTATTCTTTTTTTAGAAATATTAAAAAAATATTTTAATTAAATGCCTTATTAATGCACTAATTAGTCAAGTTAAATATGATGACCTAAAAGAAAAAATTTAATGTCAACATCCTTTAAAAATGTCACACCAACAGGTCCTGGTGGGACAGCAACTTTATTAATTGTGCTTTCTTTTACTGGGTTTCTTTTGCTAACCCAATCACTTTTTGTTGTTCCCTCAGGACAAGTTGCAGTTGTCACAACATTGGGGAAAGTAAGTGGCCCTTCCAGGAGAGCTGGTTTAAACTTTAAACTTCCATTTGTTCAGTCTGTATATCCATTTGATATTAAAACTCAGGTTCAACCAGAAAAATTTGAAACTTTAACTAAAGATCTTCAGGTTATTAGGGCTACCGCTACTGTTAAATATTCGGTAAAACCTAACGAAGCAGGAAGAATTTTCGCAACAATTGCAAGTAGAAATAGTGATGTTTATCAAAAAATTGTTCAGCCATCTTTACTTAAAGCCCTAAAATCAGTCTTTTCTCAATATGAGTTAGAGACAATCGCTACTGAATTCGCCGTAATTTCTGAAAAAGTAGGTGATACTGTCGCTCAAGAACTAAATTCATTCGATTATGTAGATGTTAAAAGTTTAGATCTTACTGGATTAGAGATTGCTGAAGAATATAGAGCTGCTATTGAACAAAAGCAAATAGCTGGTCAGCAACTATTAAGGGCAAAAACAGAAGTAGAAATTGCTGAGCAAGAAGCACTTAGATATGAGACGCTAAATAGAAGCCTCGACGATCAAGTGCTTTTTAAATTATTTCTTGATAAATGGGATGGTAGTACACAAGTTGTTCCAGGCCTGCCAGGTTCAGAAGGAGGAACCCCTCCGGTAATAGTTGGTGGTAGGAGATAATTCTTCTAATCCAATTTTGTATTAATCTAATCATCTATTTGCATTTCTTTAAAGAAATGCAAATAGATGTTTAGTTTTTTATTGCATTAAAAGATTGATCAAAAGCTTCGATAGTTTTATCAATTTCTTCTTCGCTATGAGCTAGTGATGTGAAACCAGCCTCAAAAGGACTTGGTGCAAGGTAAACTCCTCTTTTAAGCATCTCTCTATGCAGCTTACCAAAAAGTTCAGCATCATTTGTCTTTGCTTCATCAAAGTTTCTAACAGGCCCATCACATAAGAAAAATCCAAACATAGCACTAACACTTCCACCGTTAATAGCGATACCATTATTTTCTGCAGACTGAATTATCCCTTCAATTAATCTAGTAGTTGTTGCTTCAAGTTTATCGTATGTACCTTCTTGCTTGAGAAGTTCAAGAGTTTTTATTCCTGCAGTCATTGCTAGGGGGTTTCCGCTCAAAGTGCCTGCCTGGTAGACAGGTCCTGAAGGAGCTACCATTGACATTATTTCTTTCTTGCCTCCATAAGCTCCAACAGGTAGGCCTCCACCAATAACTTTTCCCAACGTTGTTAAATCAGGAGTTACTCCGAATTTTTCTTGAGCGCCTCCATAACTTATTCTGAATCCGGTCATTACTTCATCAAAAACCAATAAGGAACCATTATCTATGGTTAATTCTCTTAATCCTTCTAAGAATCCTGGTTCAGGGGTAATGAAACCAGCATTACCAACTATTGGCTCAAGGATTACTCCTGAAATTGCGTCAGGATTTTCTGAAAATAATTTTTTTACTGCTTCAAGATCGTTGTAAGGGGCAGTAAGCGTATTCGCAGTTGTTGTTCGCGGAACTCCTGGAGAATCTGGCAAACCTAGTGTTGCCACACCTGAACCTGCTTTTACCAAGAACATATCTGCATGGCCGTGATAGCAACCGTCAAATTTAATAACTTTATCTCTTCCAGTGAATGCTCTCATGAGCCTTAAAACAGCCATACATGCTTCAGTACCACTGTTAACAAATCTAACCATTTCTACAGATGGGACAGCATTTATAACCATCTCAGCAAGTTTATTCTCTAAAACGCATGGAGCACCAAAGCTGGTACCTTTTTCAATTGCTTCTTGTAACGCCGTAATAACTTCAGGGTGAGCATGTCCACATATAGCCGGCCCCCAACTGCCTATGTAGTCAATATATCTATTGCCATCGATATCCCATGCGAAAGGACCTTTAACTCTATCAAAAACAATTGGTTGGCCACCAACAGATTTGAAAGCTCTCACCGGTGAGCTAACACCACCAGGCATTAATTCTTGGGCAGCAGAGAAAACTTCTTCTGATTGAGTGGAATTTAATATATCAGTCACAATTTAAATAAATAAAGCTTGGAGAAAAAATTTTGTCATGTTCTAACTTAGAAATAAGTAAAAACTTTGTCAATTAGATTGAAATTCTACATTATGATATTTTTAATGCGATAGTTCGGATTGTAAATCATTAAATTTCAGGAAATGATAATCTAATAAAATATTACCCTTGATATCTCTTTATTTATAATCGATTTCGGGCATGAGAAGAATTTTACATGTTTTAATTATATTTCGAAAATATTATCCTCATCGTCAAAAAAATCTTCATCTATGTCATTAAGGTTGAGATTTATCATTACTGGGGCATGATCGCTTGGGCGTAAATTTGACCTTGGTAAGCTGTCTATCACACAGCTTTTCAGTTTTGATGAAAGTTCTTTACTGATGTAGATATGGTCTATTCTCCAACCTTTGTTGTATTCATATGCTTTGTTACGGTAATCCCACCAACTCCAATGACCAGTATTTTTTTCAAAAATCCTGAAAGAATCTATTAATCTTCCTTTCAGGACATTGTTTAATGCATTTCTTTCTATCTCGGTTGCCATTATTCCCCCTTCATATTTCTTTGGATCATGAATATCTAAGTTAGATGGAGCAATATTAAAATCACCCATTAGACAAACTAATTCTCCTTTTTTTTCTTGTTCATCCAAAAAAGAGGCCAAACAGCTTAACCAATTTATTTTGTATTCAAACTTATCTGAATCTACTGAAGATCCATTTGGAACATAGACATTTATAATCTTTATCCCATTAATATCAGCGGAAATTAATCTTTTTTGGTCTAGGAAAGTTTCAATATTATGACCAGATTCTTCGCTACCACAGAACCCTTTCTTAACATTTTTGGCTTTTATCTTAGAAATAATAGCGACTCCATTATATGACTTTTGTCCGTAAACCTCTACTGAATATCCTAATTTTTTGAATGGCTCACTTGGGAAACTATCATCCACTACTTTTGTTTCCTGCAAACATAGAATATCAGGATTGACTTGATCAATCCAATCTAATATTTGTGAAAGTCTGGTTCTTATAGAGTTAACATTCCAAGTTGCTATTAACAAATTTCCAATAAAATATGTAAAATTAAATTAGCAAAAAATTTTAACTTTAAAAAATTTTGAAATTAAATAATATGAATATCCAACTTTATAGAATTCTAGGAAAACCAATACCTATAGTTATTTTTTTTATTTCTATAATTTCCTTAAATAGCGACTACCTAAGTGCTGATTACTATTCTGAAGATACGCAAATTGATCAATCAACTAAATTAGATAGTGATCCTTCAACCTTGCCAACAAATCCATTTGAAATAGTTGAAATGATTAGGAGAGCTAATAGTATGAATGATGCTACAGACCCTTCTGATGCTTTAGATGAAGCTTTAAATTCTTTTCATGGTTGGGAGGAAAATCAGTAATTTAATAAGATGAATTTGCCATTTTTGCTCCTAATATGCTAAAAAATCCCATTCCAAAAGTTACTAATCAACTGCAATATAGAGCAATTGGTATTATTAATGGTAAATTTACCCCCCATAGTAGTGAGCAATTAAATAGGGGTGTTTTAACCGATAATAAAGGTGAAAAAATTGAAACAGTAGTTCTTGGAAAAGCATTATCCCTTTTAAAGAAGCATATTGATTTAAAGAAAAGTTATTTTTGGATTGTTTACCCAAAGAATAAAAATACTCAAAAGTTGCATTTACAGATTTCGGGAATTTGGGATCCTTATCAACTTAATGATTTTACAGATGACTATTCCAAAAAAAACTTTTCAAAGCTATTGGAAGAATTAGACTTAAAAGACAATTATTTTTCTGTTAGGGGAGAATTAGTATTTGTCAACACTCAAAACAAAGAGGTTGTTATTAAAGTCCGTTCTACTTCAAAGATGCATAATTTAAAAAATAAAAATTTTAAATTAATCATAAAAGGTGAAATTTCTCTTGAATTTCTTAATAGTTTTGTAAGTTTAGATGTGATCAGAGATGGAAATTCTTTGAAATTAATCAAGAGTGAAATAATTGAGAAAACTCTTTCTAAAAAATAATTAGAATAAAAAGTTGATAGTCATCTCAATTTTTACCTATAAAGAAATCTTAAATTTATGGAAGATATTTTAATTGAGTGTTCTCCAGGTATCTCTGGAGATATGCTGTTAGGAGCTTTTTATGATTTAGGTGTCCCTAAAACAGTCATTGAACAACCACTTATTGATCTTGGATTAAAGGATCTATATCATCTAGAGTTTAGAGAATCAAAAAGTTGTTCTATTCGAGGGATCAAGGCAAAGGTGGAGAATGTCGATTCCCTTCAAATTAAAAGAAATTGGAGCAGTATTAAAGAAGTTATTTTAAATGGGCACTTAGAGGATAAATTAAAGCAAATAATTTATGAAGTATTTGAATCTTTAGCAATCGCAGAAGGAAAAGTTCATGGCATCAAATCTGAAGATGTACATTTTCATGAAATTGGAGCTATAGATTCATTAGTGGATATTATAGGCGTATGTGCTGCGTTGAATTACTTAAATCCAGAGAAAGTATATTGTAATGATCCAATGTTGGGGAAGGGTTTTGTTCAAACTGAACATGGAAAATTATCTGTACCACCACCTGCTGTAATAGAGCTAATAAGACAAAAAAATATTAAGGTTTTATCAAGCTTTGACCAAATAGAGGGTGAACTTTCTACACCAACTGGTATTGCTTTACTTGCTAATTTAGTCGACCATTTGCAACCTCCTTCAAAATATTCTATTAACTCTTACGGAGTGGGCATTGGAAGCCTTAATTTTTCATTCCCTAACTTGGTAAGAGTTTATAAAATTACCTCATATGAGGATTCACGGATTAATGAACAATTTAATCCAAAGTGTGAAGAGATATCTGTTCAAGAAGCATGGATTGATGATCAAACACCAGAAGATATATCTAATTTTGTAGAGAAACTTAAAATTGAGGGAGCTTACGACGTTTCTTATCAAGCTATCAGTATGAAAAAGAATAGAATTGGATTTTCTATTCAAGCAATCTTGCCAATAGAGAAAAAAGAATTTTTCAGGCGATTATGGTTTGATTATTCCAACACTATTGGAGTTCGTGAAAGGACCCAATCAAGGTGGACATTACTGAGAAGGAGAGGAGAATGTTCAACCACTTTTGGAAATGTAAAAGTTAAACAGAGTTTGAAACCAGATGGATCGATAACTATGAAACCAGAAAATGACGAGGTTTTGAGATTAAGCCTAGAGCGAAAAAAATCAACTGACGAAATAAGAAAAATAATAGATGAGTCAAGTAAAAATTTTAAAGCATTTGAAAACTGGAAATGAGATTTAATTTAACTAATAAATCAAATAGGAAATTTCTTGACAAAATTAATTTCGATGGTTTGAAGACTATTTTCTTTATTTCAAGCTTGTTATATTTTTGCATCTATTTTTTTGACAATATAAATCAAATTTCTCTTGAAATTAATTTAGAAAAAAATGGAATAAAAATACTCTTATCTTTTTTATTTTGTGTTTTAAGCGTTTATCTTAACGCTTATGCATGGAAATATATAGTTAGATGGTTTTGGAAAGAATTTAAAAGTAATAATCTAGTTTCTTTTTATGTTTTAACCAATATTCTTAAATACGTTCCAGGAGGAATATGGCATTTTGTTGAGAGGTTTAATTTTATTAAAAAAATAAGTAATCCTCAGGTTGCGCTTTATTCGTCACTTATAGAACCTTATTTCATGTTGAGTGGATCTTTTATCTTGGCATCGCTGGGCATAATTTTTTCACCATTTTACTTTTTTTTTACTTTGCCTCTAGTATTTTTAAATAGGAGATTAATCCATCTTATATTAAAAAGATTAGGATCTATTAAGGGAAAAATATTTGAGGTTTTGAAACTTGCAACTTCAAAGGACCAATTTGAAACAAGATTAAATATAGTTTCTTTCTTTCCTGCCAAAGCGTTATTACTTGAAATTGGTTTTCTTTTATCTAAATTTATTGGGTTTTATATTTGCCTAAATACTTTTTATACGAGTAATAATCTCAATATTATATTTTTATTAGTCATCTTTTCTGTGTCATGGTCTTTAGGCTTGATTGTCCCTGCAGCTCCAGGAGGAGTTGGTGTTTTTGAAGCCTGTCTCCTTGTTTTTGTTGGCAGAAATATTCCGCAAAATGCAATTTTTGTTACCTTACTTTATTTTAGGATAATATCTACCTCGGCAGACTTGTTTTTAAGCTTCCCTTTTTTAATTAGAAAACTGTTAAAAAGAATTTAGCTTTTTTTTTCTAAACTAGGTATCAATGTAATTGATGCGATAAGTCCTAAAATCATTATTAATATTGCAGGTAAAATTGCCTCTACTATTCTTTCATCTCCAGCATATTGATATATTCTCACAGATAATGTATCAAAATCGAATGGTCTCAAGATAAAGGTTATAGGCAATTCTTTAATAGTGTCTACAAAAACTAAAAGTGAGCCTACCAATATTGGGCCCTGGAGAAGAGGTAGATGTAGTCTTTTAATGATTCCCAGCCAATTCTCTCCTAGTCCAAGTGCTGCTTCATCAAGACTAGGAGAGATTCTCTCAAGACTTGAATCAATAGAACCCTTAGAAATAGTTATAAATCTGACGAGATAACCCCAAACTAATAAGCAAATAGCAATGAAATTAAATTTTGAAGAAGAAATGCTTATTAAAGATAAAGCTAATACAGTCCCTGGAATTGCGTAACCTATTCCCGCAAGGTTTGTTATTAGTCCTAGTAATAAGCTTTTATTTGGACGCCTGGCTAAGGAAATTATTAAGGAGAATAACATCGTTATGAATGCAGTAAAAAATCCTAGACTTATGGTTCTGAATGATAGGTTAAGTAATTCTATAGATAAACCTTTTTGAATTTGATCGATATTGAGCAGAACCCAAAAACATGGAATTCCAAAAGTGAAAATTGGAGGAAATAAAGATATCGTTATTGCTAAAAGAGCTCTGGTTTTTTTTAATTCCCACCCTTGAGAATCTTTTGATGCAGGATTTTCACTCCACCTCTTTGATTTTCTTCTTGAGAATTTTTCAAAAATAATTAAAGTGAAAATTATTGATAAGGCTACCAAAGATAGTCCAATAGCACTTTTGGGATTACCCTCAATTATCCAATTTTCGGCTATACCTGTTGAAATACTTGGAATATTTAATAATGCAAATGTCCCTAACTCATTCATTACTTCCATACACATTAAACTTATTCCTGTTATTAGTGCTGGAAACGCCATTGGAAAAGCGATTTTAAAGAAGCTCCTCCATGGCCCAACTCCTAAGCCTCTACTAGCATTTATTTGATTTACTCCGAATTTATTAAAACTTTCGTTAGCAAGAATGAATACATATGGATAAGTAGAAATTGAAAGTATTAATACCCCCCACCATAAACCAGTTACTTGATACCCAAAAATACTTCCTAAATCCTGCAAAATGGCTGTTATTAAGTATGCTGGGGCGGCTAGTGGAATTAGCTGACAAATACGGAGAACTTTTCTGAACTTAAATTCACAATTTGAAAGTAACCAGCCGTTCAGGGTGCCTAATCCTCCTCCAAAAAAACTTACTAGTACTAAAACTTTTAAAGTTTCTAATACCTCTTCTCCTCCAGCAACACCTAATGAAAAATTCCCATCTACAAAATATTGAACTCCTTCAAGAAGGAAATTGGAAATTGGAATGATTACTAAGAGTGCAACGATAACAGAAATAAAATAAAAAAATTTTAATTCGGTTATTGTTTTTTTTAATCCTTTAATAAGTATTTTCAAAAATTAATTAAACCCTAATGTGTACACTCTAATCTGAACTAAATCTACATGATGAAAGTTGATTCTTAATAGTTTGATGATCTAAGTTTTTCCCTATCAATACTATCTTGTTGGATTTTTCTTTTGTCCACTCTTCATCATCTAGAGAAAATCGTTTTCCGGATAGGTGAAAAATGTGCTTTCTTTCACTTTCCATAAACCATAATATTCCTTTCGCCCTAAATATATTTTTTGAGATTTGATTATCTAAGAAATATTGAAACTTCCTTAAGGAAAATGGTTCAAATGTCTCATAAGAAACTGATGTAAACCCTTCTATGCTATTGATCAAATCGTGTGAATGAGAGGAGTGATCGTGTGAATGAGAGGAGTGATCGTGTGAATGAGAGGAGTGATCGTGTGAATGAGAGGAGTGATCGTGTGAATGAGAGGAGTGATCGTGTGAATGAGAGGAGTGATCGTGTGAATGAGAGGAGTGATCGTGTGAAT
>NZ_JNAH01000009.1 GCF_000759885.1 Prochlorococcus marinus str. GP2 | reverse complement strand
TACAGCAAACGAAATCACAATTAATGATTTCGCACCTGCAGAAGAACTTGCAGTTACAAATAGTCGTGTTGATGGTCTTGAAGCTAGACTTAACGACTTTGAAGCTGGTTCATTCTCAACAACAACAACTGCATCTTTCTCTGTAGATATGGCAATTGGTGCTGTTGATGGTAACACCACTAGCGAAGCTCTTACAGCTGTCTACGGTTACCAAATGGATCTTTCAACATCATTTACTGGTGAAGATACTCTTGCAGCAGCTCTTAAAGCTGGTTCTAACCAATCTGCACTTGCTCAATTAGATTTGAACTCTACAACTAATGACGCATTAACAGTTGATGGTATTAGTTATACATTCCCATTAGGAGATAAGCTAACAGTTTTAGTTGGTGATTCAACAAGTGGTAGTGCTCTTTACAGTACAGCTTGTGTATATGGTGGATTCACTAATACACTTGATGATTGTGGTAACTTCTCTACTGCTTTCACAGCAACAGGTCACGCAGTAGCTGGAACAGTTGGTTTCTCTGCAGCTTATGACATCGGTAATGGATTTACTGGTGCTGTTGGTTATAACGGTCAGGGATCTGATGCCGCTGGACTAGGTACTATAGAAGGTACAGACTTCGTTGGTGGTCAGCTTACATATACAGCTGATAACTATGGTGTTTCTATCACTTATGCAGACTTAGATGTTGCAACAGGATGGGGTCTAAACGGTTACTATACTTTCGCAAGTAATCTTCCTTCAGTCAGTGTTGGATACGAATTCGGTGAAGTCGAGCAAGTTGGAGCTGATGATCAAGAGACAACTCAGTGGTTTGTTGGACTTCAGTGGGACGAGCTCGGAAATGGAACTCTTGGAGTTGCATTGGGCTCTGATGGACCACAGAATGAAGGCGTTGATGAAGACATGGCCTATGAAGTCTTCTATACTTACAATGTTAACGATAGTATGACTATCACTCCTGCTCTATTCATCATTGAACATAACCAAGCTGGAGCAGAAGACGAAACAGGTGTTGTAGTAAAAACATCATTTAGTTTCTAAATCTTGAATCTAAATTAAAAATCTTACACACAAGAAGGTCTGCTTATCGCAGGCCTTTTTTATGCCTATTTTTTTTTTGTCTGATATGCACTACCAAATTTTTTAAAAAGTACTATTATATAGTTTGTAATCCTGTGTGAGGAACAAACAAATGAAACTTTTTCAGCGTTTGCTGGTAGCACCTGCAGCTTTAGGTTTATTGTCACCTATTTCTGCTAATGCTAATGAGGTTAACCTCAATGATATTTCAAATTACTCTGATGTAGAGAATATTGAATTAGCTGATTCTTTTAATAATAATCCATCAATTGAATCAACTTTATTGGCTGGTGGGGAAGGATTAGTTGATACTAGTTATGATGGTGGATTCTCAACAACAACAACTGCATCTTTCTCTGTAGATATGGCAATTGGTGCT
>NZ_JNAH01000008.1:300000-459909 GCF_000759885.1 Prochlorococcus marinus str. GP2 | reverse complement strand
TCAATACCAACATCAGCTCTTATTAATAGAGTCTCTAATTCATCAAGAGATTCAGGAGTTAGGGGATCATCTCCCAATTTATCCAACAATTCAGTAACAAATCCTTTTCTTGTTTCTTCTAATCCTTTTCTTAATTTAGTTAGCCAATCAATTTCATCTATCGAAATTTGATTTATTTTCTTTCCTTGAGCAGCTAAAACCATTGCTGACCACGTAAAATTATCATCAAAATCTCCTAGTTCAGGTTCAGAAAGATTTTTTGGCGATTCAGAAAGATTCTCTTTACTCTCAATATCAATTAATTCCTGTTTTTGCTCTTCTTGATTCTTTAATTCCTGTTTTTGCTCTTCTTGATTCTTTAATTCCTGTTTTTGCTCTTCTTGATTCTTTAATTCCTGTTTTTGCTCTTCTTGTCTTTTTTTTAAAAGTGCATAAGCTTGAGCAGCCCACTCTCTGGAATTGTCAGAATCAGTATTAGTCATTAGATATTTATAATTCCTATTTAATAAATTTTAAAATACTATTTATTTATATCAAATAATTACTTTAATTTTACTGTTTGTAATCTCCTTAAAACTCCATTAATAAATTTTCTTCCTTGCATATCACTATATTTATTAGCTAAATTTACTGCCTCATCACAAGCAACAGCAATTGGTGTATTTAAAAAATTAATATCCACATAGGCTAATCGTAAAATATCCCGATCAATTCTTGGTAATCTTTTTAATCTCCAGCCTTCCATTGATTGATCAATCTCAGAATCAATAACTTTTAAATTATTAATAATAAATCTTATCCTCTCATTTATGTCCTCTCTTATATCAGTTTGACCACTAGAAATTATTAATTTTGGAAATTCTAAAGATGCTGAGATTGTATTCATTACAGCTTCAATTTTTGTGAGGGATTTTTTTAAGTCTTCTCTAACATTTGAAAAAGAAGGATTTACCCCTTCATGCAATTCACTGTCTAATATCTTTTGTGATGCATATTCTAATTCTGACTCGCAATTATCTAATTCATCTCTGCAATGGTCTATGAGGGCATCCAAAGAAGATTCAAAAATTTCTTCTATTTGAAATTTATTTAATTTAAAATCACCTTTATCTTTTATGAGACCTAGAGAAATTAAAGATAATTCTCTAGATAAGGATTTATTGTTATGCATCAATTAAGAAGAAGTATTAGTGGAAGCACGCAATTGAGAAAATAATTTTGAAAATGTTGGATTTGATGTATTATTTTTTTCATCTGGATTGACTATCCCAGCAGAAATTATCGTTCTAAAAGCATCTTCAACAGAAATATCCAAATCCTTAACAGAGGTTTCAGGAACCAAAGTGTACCACCCAGTAGTTGGGTTTGGTGCTGTAGGTATAAAGACACTGAGCAATTTTTCGTTCAATTCTGGCTGAAGAGAGGGACCAACATCGCCAGTCACAAAACCTACACTATATAGTCCCTCTCGTGGATATTCAACCAAAACAACTCTTCTAAATCGATTAGATTTATTACTTAAGAAAGTTTCAAGCAGTTGTTTAAGGGTTTTATAAACTGCTCCTGCAACAGGAATTTTTGATAAAGTACCTTCTCCAAATTCTAATAACCATCTTCCTACGAAATTTCTTGCCATCAAGCCTATAAGCAAAATAGCTAGTAAGGGAACAGTTAATCCCAAAGTAAGATTAATTAAATCTTGTAATAAAGGATTTAAAGTAATAAAAGGATTTAATTGCTTAGGAACAGAGGTAACAAGCGTTAAAACAAATTTACTAACTAATGATGACAGCCAGATAGTTGTTGCTAAAGGTATTACAACCAACAAGCCGGCAATGAGATCGTTTTTTAGATCCTGTTGGAGCCTAGATCCTAGGTTCGTCTCTTGATTTTGATTAGATTCAACCAAAATTACGTTTCTAACTTTATTTAACTTTACTAATAATTTAACTGTTTTTAATTATTTAGGATACTTTTTTTTTTAATAAATTTAAATTATTTATTAGTTTACTTTTCAAAAAGAACTTTTTATAAGCAAAGCGTTACATAATAGAGAAATGATAAACACCATTCAAAGGAAAAAAGAAATAAGTAAAAAATTAAAAGAAAGGGCAATTGCTGAAGGTTTTACATTATCTGGAATTGCTTCAATTCCAGGCAGCTCAAGGATAAAATTAAGAACTGATGCATTAGAGAGGTGGTTATCAAACAACCACCATTCTGAAATGAAATGGATGGAAGCAGAAAGAAGAAAGAACATAAGTACACTTCTCGAAAATGCAAAAAGTGTTTTATGCGTTGGGTTTACTTACATTAATTCACAAAAACAAAATAACCTCTTCAAGGTAGGGAAATTTAGTCAAGGAGAAGATTACCATAAAGTGATTTACAAAAAATTAAAGAATATTGGTAAATGGATTAACCTTGAAATTCCAACTTGTAAATGGAAAATATGTGTTGATACCTCCCCGCTTCTTGAAAAAGCTTGGGCTGAAGAGTCTGGTCTTGGATGGATAGGTAAAAACAGTAATTTAATAAACCAAAAAAATGGTTCCTGGTTTACGTTAGGTTTTATGATCCTTACACAAGATTTAATACCAGATACGCCTCATCAATCACTTTGCGGAAAATGTGATATTTGTATTGAAAATTGTCCCACAAATGCAATAGTTGAACCCTTTGTAATAAAATCAGATTTATGTATTGCGTATCACACGATAGAAAACAGAAAAAAAACTATTCCAAAAAAAATAGAAGAAAATTTAAATGGATGGGTTGCCGGATGCGATATTTGTCAAGATGTATGTCCCTGGAATAAATCAGTGCCATACAATAATACTATTGAAACTACTCCTAAAAAATGGATTAAAAATCTAAATATTGATTCTTTAAATTGGGATGATGAAACTTGGAAAAAACATCTTCATGGAACTACATTAAAAAGAATTAAACCATGGATGTGGAAAAGAAATATAAAAGCAAATTTGAAAAATGAGAAAATAAAATGAAAAAATTTTTAAAAAACATAATTTGCATATCTTTGATAACCTTTAACTTTTTTAAAGTAGAAAAAGTTCAATCAATCGTTCCCTATTATTATTTCCCGACAATAAAAAGTTTACAAAAAGAAAGTTTATCTATTGGCAAAAGTGCCTATCAACTTCTATATTTTGGACAATATAAAGATAGTCTTAATTTAGCGAAATTAGCTGTAAAAATAAATGCAGCAGATGAAAAACTATGGTTAATCTTGTCAGAAGCACAGATCGCCAATAAATTATATAAAAACGCATTACAGTCTCTAAATAAAGCAGAAAAAATCAACTCAAATATTAGTGAAATATACTTTGCTAAGAGTAATGTTTTCCTACAAATTGCCCAACAAAAAAATGCAAAGATTGCTTTAGAAACAGGATTAAAAATTGAACCAAATAACCATAAAGCTATTTTTCAATTAGGAAACATATTACTAATGGAAAAAAATTACTTAGGTGCAATAAAACTTTTTGATAAATCTATAGAAATTAAGCCTGATTTTTGGCAAGCAGTTAATAACCAAGGTTTAGCTTATTTCGAGAAAAACAATATAAACCTATCAAAAACACTTTTTGAAAAGGCGATCTCTATTGAAGAAAACGCTGAACCTCTTCTAGGACTTGCCTCGTGTTTAAGAATTAAAAATATTAATTTAGCGCTTGAACTAGCAAAAAAGGCTTTAGCTAAAAATCCCAACTATGTTAGTTATGAATATAGAAAAGAACAGTTATGGGGAGAAAAGTTGCAAAAATCAACAGAAATACTTTTACAAAATAAAAAGCTTCAAGAAGATGTATTACTAGCAAAATCAAAGATAAATATATCTTCTTAAATTTTTAATACTGGTAAATATTTTTTTACCAATTAATCTTAATTTAGTTAATCAATACATATTCAATTTTGCGCTCTAATGGATAAGAAAAAATTTACTTCCATCTCACTCCAAGAAGAAATGCAACGTTCTTATCTGGAGTATGCAATGAGCGTAATAGTAGGACGTGCACTACCCGATGCAAGAGACGGCCTTAAGCCTGTTCAGAGAAGAATATTATTTGCAATGTATGAATTAGGTTTAACACCAGATAGGCCATTTAGAAAGTGTGCGAGAGTTGTTGGAGATGTGCTTGGGAAATACCATCCTCATGGAGATCAAGCAGTATATGATGCATTAGTAAGGCTTGTACAAAGTTTTTCAACAAAATATCCTACTTTAGACGGTCATGGAAATTTTGGATCTGTAGATAATGATCCACCAGCAGCAATGAGATATACTGAGACCAGGTTAGCTCCAATAGCTCACAAAGGATTTCTTGAAGAAATAGGATCAGAAACAGTAAATTTTTCAAATAACTTTGACGGTTCCCAAAAAGAACCAGATGTTCTTCCAGCCCAACTTCCATTTTTATTGTTAAATGGATCTTCAGGTATTGCTGTTGGAATGGCAACAAACATTCCACCTCACAATCTAGGAGAAATAGTAGATGGTTTAATTGCTCTAATAGAAAATAAAGAAATAAGTGATAAACAACTTTCTAAAATTATAAAGGGACCTGACTTCCCTACAGGGGGGGAATTAATTTGTGGGAATGCATTACAGGAACTTTACAAAACAGGAAAAGGATCAATAACAATTAGAGGTGTAATAAAGATAGAGGAGTTAACTTTAAGTAAAGGAAAGCATAAAAAAAATGCATTAATCATTACAGAGCTTCCTTATCAAATCAATAAGGCAGGTTGGATTGAAAAACTAGCAGAACTTGTTAATTCAAACAAAATTAATGGAATATCTGATATTCGAGATGAAAGTGATAGAGATGGCATGAGAATTGTAATAGAATTAAAAAAAGATTCTAATGCTGAACTTGTAATTTCAAATTTGTATAAAAAAACAACACTCCAAACCAACTTTGGGGCAATTTTTTTAGCATTAATTAATGGTAAACCTATACAATTAAACTTAAAACAATATCTCAACTATTTTCTCGAATTTCGTGAAGAAACAATTAGAAAAAGAACTAATTATTATCTTAAAAACACACTTGAAAAACTAGAAATATTAGAAGGTTTATCTAAAGCGACGAAAGATATAAAAAAAGTTATCGAAACCATAGAAGAATCTGAAAATTCTGCAGAAGCCAAATCAAAATTAATTGAAAAGTTTTACTTGAGTGAGAAACAAGCAAGTTCAGTTTTGGATATGCCTCTAAAAAAATTAACAAATCTCGAAAAAAATCAGATAGATGATGATTTAGAAAAATTACAAGAGAAAAAAGATTATTTTCAAAAATTGTTAAATGAAAGAGAATTATTACTTAAATTACTTATAGAAGAATTATTAATACTAAAGAAAAAATATGACGTTAAAAGAAAAACAAAACTACTCAAGAATATAGATCAAAATGAAGAACTAGAAACAATTAATAATCAGATATTAGAAGACTTCGTAAATAAAAAAACTAAATTATATATTGATAATAGGCTTTACCTAAAAAAAATGATTTTAAATAATTATAAGAAATCATTTGAAGAAGTAAATAAAATTATAGATAATAAAAACATTCAAAAATTTATATTCAAAATAGAAAAAAATATAAAATTAATTGGAATTACTCTAACAGGAAAAGTATTTCATATTGATTGGGAGTCAAATATTAATAATGACTTTAAATTAGATAATAAAATCATTGGGAATATTAATCAAAATGAAATATTAAATTTTCATTCAATGAAAAAAGGAATTAAAAATTATTTATGTATCTTGAATTCTGATGGAAGATTTAAAAAAGTTTTATTTGATGAGAATATGTTTAAAAGTAATAGATCTTTTGCAATAACTAAGTTGAAAAATAATATTCAAATAATTGATTCATTTATTTCTAGTGAAGAAAACAATTTGATAATATTAACGTCAATTGGAAGACTATTTAAATTCAATTTATCAAATAAAAATTTAAACCCCACAACAAAACAATCTCAAGGATTAATGCTTGCAAAACCTTTACCAACTGAAAGGATTGTTTCTTGTTGTCAATATAAAAATGGAGACAATATTTATTTAATTTCAAAGCAAGGAAAAATATTTTGTATTAATAGTAATGAAATTTATTATGCAAATGAATACAATTTGGGGTATTTAAATGAAAGAACTCAACTTAAAAATGATTACTTTCTAAAAGTTTCACCAAGTAATCATTACCTGGATATTGAAACTAATAAAAATAAATCCGCAAGGTTAGATTTTGATAAATTAAATTTCACATCTAACAAAACAAATTTTTTAATTAACTTTTTAAATTTAGAAAAAGGAGAATATCTCGAAAATTGTTTTCGACTAGAAAACTTAATGCACTAGGATTTATATACATTTTCAACCCAATTTAAGTACTCTCGATTTACTGTTCCAGTTACATATTTCCCGGTAAAGCAACTCATTTCCAAATCTTTTATAGAAGTTCCTCCTATTATTGATTTACATAAATTTTCAACACTTTGATAAACGAGGTTATCAATTTCAAGTTGATCAGCAATTTCGCGAATTGTTCTATCATGAGCTATTAACTCATCTCTATTAGGCATATTAATTCCATAAACATGAGGAAAACGAACAGGAGGCGCCGCTGATGTAAAAAAAACTTTATTTGCTCCTGCATCTTTAGCCATCTGTACAATTTCTTTTGAAGTAGTACCTCTTACTATAGAGTCATCAACAATTAATACATTTTTATTTTTAAACTCTGTACTCATAGCATTTAATTTTTGTCTTACAGATTTCTTACGTTTCTGTTGACCTGGCATTATGAATGTTCTACCTACATATCTATTTTTAAAAAAACCTTCTCTATATTCTATCCCTAATTGTCTAGCAACTTGCATAGCCGCAGGTCGAGAAGAGTCTGGAATAGGCATTACAACATCTACATCACCCGATTTAATTGTTTCTTTTATTGTTTCAGACAAATAATCTCCCATTTTTAAACGAGCTTTATAAACCGATATTCCATTCATAATTGAATCTGGCCTAGCTAAATAAACATATTCAAAAGCACAGGGACATAATATTGGATTTTCAGAACATTGTTTAGAAAAAAACTCACCATTAAGATTTATAAAAATAGCTTCTCCAGGTTCTACATCTCTCACTACCTGATAATCATTATTCTCAAGAACTAAAGATTCGCTGGCAACCATCCACTCTTCCTTCTTTGTTTTTGATGAAAGTCTTTTTCCTATAACTAATGGTCTAATACCAAAAGGATCTCTGAATGCTAATAAACCATGCCCTGAAATTAGTGCAATAGATGCATATGAACCCTGAATTCTTTTATGTAAGGATTTGACAGCATCAAAAATAATATCAGGTTCTAATTCTTGATTATGAATTTGATCTTGCAATTCTGTCGCAAATACATTTAATAACATTTCAGTATCACTTGAAGAATTTGTATGCCGCTTATCAATATTAAATAGTTGTTTTTCTAAATCTCTAGTATTGGTCAAATTACCATTATGAATCAACACAATTCCATAGGGCGCGTTTACATAAAAAGGCTGGGCTTCCTCCACACTTTCTGCGGATCCTTTTGTTGCATATCTAACATGTCCTAAACCAATTTTACCAATTAGATTCCTCATATCTCTTGTTCTGTAAGCAGTATTAACCTGACCTTTAGCTTTATGAATATGAAAAATAGTGTTTTCCATTGTAGCTATACCTGTTGAGTCTTGACCTCTATGCTGAAGAAGCAAAAGACTATCGTAAATTTGTTGATTTACATCATCTGAAGAAACGATTCCAACTATTCCACACATAACTTAATTTCTTAAAAATTTTAATTGTTGAAGAATATTTTTCATATTTAAAAGTGACATGAGATACCATTATTAAATTTTTCGGTTAATTCCTCAACCCTAATATTGCAAATATTTCTATTTTGATTTTTTATATTAAGAGTCTGATTTGAAACATAGCCTATTTTTTTTATATATATACTTGATTGCGAATTTATTTGAATTTTTTTTAAATAATTAAGCCATTCTTTTTCTTTCGTTTTATCTACTGAAAAAATAATTCTTGAACCTCCTTCTGAAAATAGTAAATTATCATCTCTGTTTTGATCATCTTCCTGTAATTCAATTTTTGCACCCTTCGCTGACAAAATGCAGCACTCTGCTAAAGCAATAGCTAAGCCTCCATCACTTATGTCATGAGATGAAACTACAAAACTATTTAAAATCCCATTTCTTAAAAAACTCTGGCAAAACTTTTCATCCAACAAATGTATTTTTGGAGGTCGACCTGTAACTTCACCATGAAAATATTCCAAATAAGAACTAGCTGCAATTGTTTTTTCTGATTTGTGAGAACCAATTATCCAGATTTGATCATCAATATTTTTCCATTCACTACTTATGGCTTTTTCAACATTATCAATTTTTCCAACCATTCCAATAACAGGGGTAGGATTGATTGGATTAATTTTATTTTCTTTATTTTTTGATTCATTGTATAAAGAAACATTTCCTCCTGTGACAGGAGTTTCTAAAACTTTGCAGGCTTCAGAAATTCCATTGCATGATGATGAAAGTTGCCAATAGCCAATTTGATTTTCTGGAGAAGAAAAATTTAAATTATTTGTAATTGCTACTGGTTTCGCCCCAACACAACTAACATTTCTTGCTGATTCTGCAACTGCAGCGATCGCTCCTCTAAAAGGATCAAGAGCAACCCATCTACTATTACAGTCGACTGAAGCAGCAACACCAGCAAATACCTTACTTTTATTTTTTTGATTTTGCTCTCTTAATCTTATGACAGCTGCATCTGATACTCCAGGTTTAAAAACTGTATTTGCTTGAACTTGAGAATCATATTGTTTATAAATCCATTTTTTAGACGCAATTGATGGATTAGAAAGAAGTTTTAAAATAATTTGTGAATAAGTAAAACTTTTATTTTCCTTCAATGAAAATATTTTTTGCTCATTACTTTCTGGTAAATTATTTTCTTTCCACTCCCATTTCTTAAGCAAATAATCAGGTGGATTATTAATCACATTATGAACGTTTACAGGAGTATCATCAGACAAAGCAGAAGTAGGAATTTGAGCGACAATTTTACCTTGATGAGAAATAATTACCTCATTAGTTTCTATTACTTCTCCAATTACATTTGCATATAATCCCCATTTTTTAAACTTTTCAATAAGGTTATTAACTTTTTCTTCTTTTACAACCAATAACATTCTCTCTTGTGATTCAGATAATAAATACTGGTATGAAGACATATTATCTTCTCTAGAAGGAACTAAATCTAAATCAATAGATATACCTAAATTTCCATTTGCTGCCATTTCTGCACTACTGCAAGTTAAACCTGCTGCACCCATATCTTGAGCTGCAATTACATCTCCTGTTTTAAAAGAATCTAAACAGGCCTCTATGAGACTTTTCTCAATAAATGGATCACCAACTTGTACTGCAGGTCTATCATCTAATGAGCTACTAGTTAATTCTGAGCTTGCAAAACTAGCACCTCCAACACCATCCCTTCCAGTAGTATTGCCTACATATAGTACTGGAGATCCAATATTTTTAGCTCCAGAACAAACGATTTCATTAGTCTCTAAAAGTCCTAACGCCATAACATTAACTAATGGATTTCCAGAATAACTATCATCAAATTCGATTTCACCTCCCACGGTAGGGACACCTACACAATTTCCATAATGTGATATTCCCGATACAACTCCTCTAAGTAAATCAATATTAGACTGTTTATCAAGATTTCCAAATCTCAAAGAATTCAATACTGCTATTGGCCTTGCTCCCATTGTAAAAATATCTCTTAATATTCCTCCTACCCCTGTCGCAGCCCCTTGAAAAGGTTCTATAGCAGAAGGATGATTATGACTTTCTATTTTAAAAACAAGTTTTTGATTATTGCCAAAATCAACAACACCAGCATTTTCTCCCGGGCCAACTAAGATGTTTTTTCCTTTAGTCGGAAATTTAGATAATAAAGGTTTTGAATTCCTATAACAACAATGTTCTGACCACATTACACCAAACATCCCTAGTTCAGTTCTATTTGGTTTCCGCATTAACCTATTACAAATTTCTTCGTAATCATTAATTGTTAGATTTTCAATTTTAAGTGCTTCATTAAGATCATATAGATCATTTTTTTCTAAATTTATCATTCTTTAAATCCAAGGTTCATCTTCTTTTTTATCACTAAAAGATCTTGATGTTCTATCGTAATTATAAAAACTTTTTTGTTTATAATCTAAGTTTTGGTTTATATCTTCATCTTCTTCAAGCCATTCCTCTAATCTATTAGAAGCTATATTTTTCATATCATCGAATCTATCAAAAATTTTTTTTCCTTTTTGCAAAAATTCATTTTTAATACTTGATTTAATTAATGATAAATCATCTATAGAATTGCTTTCACAAAATACTAAGCCCGGTTGTTGATCATTAATATTTTCAATATTTAGTTTCCACCTACTTGAACCTGGAATTTTAGGATTAGATCTAGAAACTATATAATATTTAATTTTACCCGTTTTTATTTCAAAGAGAAAATCTGCAATTACTCCTATTTTTGAACCATTTGTATTTATCAAATTAGCTTCTATTAAAGTCGGAAACCTATTTAAAGTTGCTAAATCAGAAATTGCTGGATCACCATTGACATAAATTTCATTATCTATTATTTGACTAATTTGATTTAATCTCCAAACATTTCGTTTTAAATCAAAGTTTGAAGGACGAGAATACCATCCTAAAATTCGATGCACTGGAGGATGCATCCAAACATTTTCACCATTTCCGTAATTAAGAGCTAAATTACCCTTAACATTGCAATTAAGTAAATCACTTAATAAAATTTCTTTCGGTAGCTTCAAGTTAAGAACGAACCTGAACAGGCATGACTAAATAAGTAAATGAATTAAGATTATCTTCTGGTACAAAAACAGCTGGAGTAGTTGCAAGATTACACTTTAGAAGTACATTTTCAGAAGCAATGACTTTTAAACCCTCTAAAAGATATCTAACGTTAAATGCAATATCGAAATTCTCTCCAGAGTAAGAAACAGGTATTAATTCGTTTGCGTTTCCAATATCTTGTGCATCTGCACTTATTGAAGCTAAATCAGTATTATCTAATTTAATCTTAACAACACTACTCTGTTGATCAGCTAAAACTGCAATTCTTTCTAATGCATCAATTAATTTTTTAGTATTAAAATTAAAAATCTTAGAAAAAGTATCAGGAAGTAATTGTGAATAATTTGGATATTTACCTTCAAGGGTTCTTGTCGTGATTATTTGATTAGAAGAAATAAAAACTACCTGGCCTTTGTCATAGAAAAGCTTTATTGAATTTTCTGAGCTATTAAGAGATACTAGCTTTTCAATTTCTCTTAATGATCTTGTTGGAATAGTTACTGATAAATCATCTTCATTTGAAGTTAAACTATTATTATTTTCAAGATGTTCTTCATTACCAATTAACGCCACTGCCAATCTATGACCATCAGTAGAAGCAGACTCTAAATAATTTTTTTTAAAGGTAAAGTTGACACCTGTAAGTAATTGTTTTGAATCATCATTACTACTAGCAAAAATAGTAGTTTTTAAAGCTTTTAAAAAAGAACTAGGATCAATATTTAGAGAAGTACCGCTCTCTACAAATGGTAAATTTGGATAATCATCAGAAGGTATACCTATAAGGTTAAAAGAACCTCTATCACTTTTTATTAAAATATTATCTGAATTTTCTTCTACATTTATAGAAACAGGAGTTTCATAAGGCAATTTATTAACTATTTCAGATAATAGTTTTGAAGGTATAGTAATAGCTCCACTATTCTCAACAGTTCCATCGAATGAAGTTTGAATTCCTAAGTTAAGATCAAATCCTGTCAAACTAATTTTATTTGTTCCTTGGTCAGCTGTTAAAAGTATATTTGCAAGAATTGGATGAGTTGGTCGTGAAGCAACTGCTCTGCTAACTAATTGAATAGCGTTATTTAACTCATTTTGATTACAAATAATCTCCATTGGAATTTGGAACTTTTACACACAATATACTTTTTTCGTAAATTAAATTCAATAAGTCATTTTTTTTTATTCTAAATATAAATAAATATAAAAGATAAAAAATGTAGTAGTAGTAGTTATTGTTGAATTTGTGGAATTTATAAGTTAAAGCTTCTACTTACTGGGCTTTTGAATTTTTATATAAGTGGAAAAAAAATTATTTTTGTTAAATAAATTTAAAATTTTTAAAAAAAGAAAAAATTATCCAACAATTTAAATTTTTTTTTATATTTTTTTCAACAAATAATTATTATTTTTAGGTGATTTCCACAGACACTATTTTTTTTGGATTTTAATATCCTAATATTTCAGTAATATTTTTTAACGAAGGTTCAATATTTTTCCTAAAAATAGCATCGTTATTTTTAATAGCACAATCAGGATCTTTTAAACCATTTCCAGTAAGAACGCAAACTATTGTGGAGTCCTTCTGTATTCTATTTTTATTTTTAATCAATCCTGCTACTGAAGCTGCACTTGCAGGTTCGCAAAATATACCTTCTTTAGCCAGTATTTTATAAGCGTTGATTATTTCTTCGTCAGTAACGGACTGAAAGTCTCCTTTGCTTTCTTTTCTCACTATTTTTGCTTTTTCTCTATTAACAGGATTTCCAATTCTTATTGCTGTTGCAATTGTATTTGGATCTTCAACTATTATATTTTTCACCAATGGAGCAGAGCCTTCAGATTGAAAACCCATCATAATTGGTAATTTTAAATTCTTTTTTATTTTTGAATATTCGTTAAATCCCATCCAATAAGCAGTTATATTTCCCGCATTTCCCATTGGTATACAGAGCCAATCAGGTGAAAAACCTAGATCATCAATAATTTCAAAAGCTGCTGTTTTTTGGCCTTGTATTCGAAATGGGTTAACAGAGTTAACAAGTTCTACAGGATATTTTGAAGATAAATCTCTAACAATTTCAAGAGCCTTATCAAAGTTTCCATTAATAGATATTATTTCAGCTCCATACATCAAAGCTTGTGCAAGTTTTCCTTGTGCAACAAATCCCTCTGGAATTAAAACATAAGGTTTTAATCCTCCTCGAGAAGCGTATGCAGCAGCAGCAGCAGAAGTGTTTCCAGTGCTTGCACAAATTACTGCTTCACTGCCCTCTTCTTTTGCTTTGCTAATAGCCATTGTCATACCACGATCTTTAAAAGATCCTGTTGGATTAAGACCGTCATATTTTAAAAAAACCTTTGTTCCATTGCCAATTAAATTACTAAGCGAGTCACTCAAAATTAGCGGCGTATTTCCTTCATTAAGTGAAATAATGGGAGTTTTTTTAGTAACTGGAAGATATTGTTTGTAAGCTTCAATTAAACCTGGCCATCTTTTCTTTTTATAATTAATTCTTAATTTATTTTTGATTTTATTTAATAACACCATAACTTTTAATTTGTTTTAATTTTGTCTAGAGGAGAATTTGTAAAAAAGTCAAATAATTCTGAAATTGATTCTACTTTATTCATAACTTTGCTCAAAGCGTTCACATCTAAAATAACAGTTTTAGTTGGATATCCTTCAAAAAAATTTATAAGATTTATTTTCCCATTTCCCAACTTAATTCCCTGAACAATACTTGCTCTGAGCGCTAACATTCCTGTTTTTTCATCACTTGCTCTAGGCGGATGAATAATAGAGGAAAGTCTTCTTAAAAAAATATTACCTATTTCTGAATATACTAATTTGCTTGCAATTGTGATAGGGATTTCAAAATCTTTTTTTAATACTGATCTAATTTCATCATTAGGAGATCCAGTTGCTTTTAAAATTGTTTTTATATTTTTTGTTGAATTACCTTCTTCAGCAAATTTTTTTAAAGAATTTACTGTAATTGTTCTAGAAAATAAGCTGTATACAATTTTTATTTCTTCAGCAGCTTTAGCTTTTGATACATTAAAAATAAATTGAGAACTTATTAAAATAAAAATAATTTTAATTATTAATAATTTACTAAACTTCATTTAGATACTTGAGCCAGCTGCAATTTTTACAAGTCTTACCATCCCTTTTTCAGTAATTTTTTTTGCAATTTTTATACTCATTTCTTTTGTATAAGGCTCATTTATCAGGCGAGGAACTCTTTTTATAAAAATATCATTAGAGTAACCGGGTACTCTCCGTAAAATCTCTAAAAAGTTTCTTAATGGCTCTATGTACATTATCAGATCATTAAAGTTGTTATTTTCGTTAGTCATATTTAATTTAATTGAGTTTGGAAGGTAGTTATTTAAATTTTTCAATATTTTTAAACCAAGTTCATCTATTTGATTTGTTAAGCTTTCAACTATTTCATTTCTAAGGAATCCTCCTTTTGGTGAAAAGAGAAGATTTATTACTTCATCTAAAAGTTTTTCTAAATCAAGGTTTGTTTGCTTTGCAGCGTTAGAAAGTAGATCTTCTAAACGGTCCCATTTAAATTTTTTATTATCGAAAAGCATTTCTTTTAAACTTTCTCTTAATTGCGGATCTGGATCTTCCATCAATCTTCTAGCAAAATATGGATACGCTGCACCTAATATTTTGAAATTTGGGTCTACGCTTAAAGCAATTCCTTCTAATGTTAATAATGACCTAATTATAAGTGCATAATATGGTGGTAATTTGAAAGGAAATTTATACATAACACCAGACATATCGTCAGTGACGCTTTTGAAATCCATTTTTGAAACACCTTGTTCAACAGCATTAATAAAAACATCTTGAAATGCAGGAACTATAGGTTCTAAATTAACTTCTTCTGATAAAAACCCTAGTTTTACAAAGTCTTGAGATAACTTGTCAAAGTTTTTATTTACCAAATGAACAACTGCTTGGATTAAACCAGATCTAGAGTCCCTTGAAACTTCGCTCATCATTCCAAAGTCTAAATAACATAATCGCCCATCTTTTAAAGCTAATAAGTTACCCGGATGTGGGTCAGCGTGGAAAAAACCATGTTCTAAGAGTTGTTCTAAACTGCATTGGACACCAATATCAATCATTTTGTCAGGATCTATTCCTAATTTTTGTACATCTTCTAAATTAGTTAATTTTGCCCCATCAATCCATTCCATGGTTAAGACCCTTCTTGATGTAATTTGTTTATAAATTTTCGGCACAGCAATCATTTTATTATGTTTATGCATATTTCTAAATTTCTCAGCATTCTCAGCTTCATTTAAATAATCCATTTCTTCAAACACTCTTTTGCCTAATTCATCAATTAATGCAACCAGATCGCTTCTTATAAGACCAATATTGTTTTTAAGCCAATAAGCAATATTTCTAACTATGTAGAGATCTAAAGTAATTTGTTCTCTTAAACCGGGACGTTGAACTTTAACTGCAACAACTTCGTTATTTTTTAGTTTGGCTTTATGCACTTGTCCGAGAGAAGCGGCAGAAATTGGTTTTTTATCAATATGTAAAAAAATTTCATCTATTTTGGATCCTAAATCTTCCTCAATTAATTCCATAGCTTTATCTCCGTCAAAGCCTGGTAGTTGATCTTGTAATTCAGATAGCTCTTCCAGTAGAACTCCTGGAATAATATCTGGTCTTGTTGATAAAGCTTGTCCTGCCTTAACAAATGCTGGTCCAAGTTCTACTAATAAATTTGTTAATTCTTTTGCTCTAAATCTTGCAATAGCTTTATTCTTTAATCTACCAGTTAATTTATCCCACCCGACAGAAAATATATAAATAAAAATCGGTAATAATGTTTGCCAAAGCCTTTTTAAAAGTCTTTGTGGATTTTTTTTGTAAATTTTAGAAATTGTATCTGGATCGTACTCTAAAAGCCCAGAAACCTCTATAAAATCAGTAAAATCTTCTTTCATAACTTTATATATTTAAAACCTTTATTTTTTTGAAAAAGAAGTTAATTTCTTTATATGGAAGATTTATTATGCTCATACAATTAAAAATAGTAAATATTGCCTTAATAGAAATTATAGAAATTAATTTCGAAAAAGGTTTGAACATAATTACAGGTGATTCTGGTTCAGGAAAATCACTGATATTAGATTCCTTAAATGTTTTATTTGGTGGAACCAATATACCTTTAAAGCACTTAATCCGTCCAGGAAAAGATCATTGTACAGTTGAGGCAATATTTTCCACTTCTTTCCAAATTAATAACTGGTTAATTTGTAATGGGTTTAAAAGTAGTTTTTCAGTACTAAATATTAAGAGAATATCTTACAAAAAAAATAATAAAGTTTTATCTAAATATAGCCTTAACAATTCATCAATTAACAAAAAATTATTAGAAGAACTTGGACGGTTATTGATAGATTTTGCAGGACAATCAGATACTTTTATATTTGATACTCAAGAGAAAAGAAGATTAATTATTGATGATTTATGCTCGCAAGAAGTGAAAGATACTAGTGTGAATATTAAAAATATATGGGGAAAAATTCAGGTTTTAAAATGTTTAATGAATGAAAAAATAGAATCCTTTAAGA
Organism: Prochlorococcus marinus str. GP2; assembly: GCF_000759885.1. Taxonomy (NCBI): domain Bacteria; kingdom Bacillati; phylum Cyanobacteriota; class Cyanophyceae; order Synechococcales; family Prochlorococcaceae; genus Prochlorococcus; species Prochlorococcus marinus. The sequence goes on along the minus strand of NZ_JNAH01000008.1, from coordinate 443,304 downwards.
AGAATGAAGAAAATCACTTAATAACTAAAGAAATATTGAAAACTCTAGAGGAGGCTAATTTAGAGTCCAGTCAGGAAATCTTAGAATTAGAGTTACTAGAAAATAAACTTGTCAATAATCTCGAAATAAATAATTCAATTAAATCATCTTTAAATAACTTAAATAATTTCAGTCATGATGAACCATCAGTTGCGTCTTTGATAAATCAATCAATAAAAAATTTAAATAGAACAGCAGATTTTGATTTAAAAATTCAAAAATTTAGAGAAAATTTATTAGATATACAAATTCACGTTGAAGATTTAATTTTCGCTTTAAACTCATATATACAAGACATAGAGAATAATGAATCTAACCTTTCAGAAATACAAAAAAGATTATTTTTTTTAAAAAACTTGGAGAGAACTTTTTCATTGGATTTACCTAAATTAATTAAAAAGCGAGATCAATTAAGGACATATTTTCAAAAAATCGATAAAGATAAAGAGATTTCTAATATTGAAAATCAAATTAAAAACTTACAAAGTAATTTAAATTCTTTATTTCTCACTCAATCCACTGAAAGAAAAAAAATTGCTAAACAGTTACAAAATTCAGTAATTTCAATTTTAAGAGATTTAGGATTAGAAAATGCAAATTTTTTAATTCAAGTTTTAGAATGTAAGCCTTCTGGCGATGGAATTGATAATATAAATTTTTTGTTTTCAGCTAATCCTGATCAGAAGCTTGCTCCATTATCTAATGTTATTTCAGGTGGAGAAATGTCAAGATTCTTATTAGCCATTAAATCTAGTATTTCTACAAAGCCAAATACTTTCTTTTTAGATGAAATTGATAACGGTTTAAGTGGTAAATCTTTATTTTCTTTGGTTGAGCTAATAAAAAAAATTTCTCATGATCAACAAGTTTTATGTATTACACACCAGCCTTTCTTGGCTGCTGGAGGATTAGCTCATTTTAAAGTTAATAAAAACGTTATTGATGGGATAACTTATACTTCAATATCCAAACTAACAACAAAAAAACAAAGAAAACATGAATTAGTAGAACTTATTGGTGGAGGTTCTTCTGAATTAAATGAATATGCGTCTAAACTTCTTGATAAATTTGCTGCATAAAATAGAAAAAATTACACTATAATAGTCTTTTTAAATCAAAATTAGATTTAAACATGGCTATAAAAATTGATAATAATTTTGCAGAGGATAATTCAATTATTATTAGGGGAGCTCGTCAACATAATTTAAAAAATATTGACCTTTCTCTACCTAGGAATAAATTTATTGTTTTTACAGGAGTTAGTGGAAGTGGTAAAAGTTCTTTAGCCTTTGATACGATTTTTGCTGAAGGTCAAAGAAGATATGTAGAAAGTTTATCAGCATATGCTAGGCAATTTTTAGGTCAAGTAGATAAACCAGATGTTGACAATATTGAGGGCTTATCACCTGCTATTTCAATTGATCAAAAATCAACAAGTCATAATCCTCGATCAACAGTTGGAACAGTAACAGAGATACAAGATTATTTAAGATTGTTGTTTGGTCGTGCTGGTGAACCGCATTGTCATCATTGTGGAATTCCAATTGCGCCACAAACAATTGATGAAATGGTTGATCAAATTCTTTTATTGCCAGAGGGAACAAGGTACCAATTGTTGGCTCCTGTAGTAAGAGGAAAGAAAGGAACTCATACAAAATTAATAAATGGACTAGCTGCTGAGGGTTTCGCTAGAGTAAGAATTAACGGGGAGGTAAGAGAACTTGCAGATAGTATTGAATTAGATAAAAATCAAATTCATAATATTGAAGTTGTAGTTGATAGACTAATTGCAAGAGAAGGAATACAAGAAAGATTAAATGATTCTCTTCAAACTTGCCTCAAGAGAGGTGATGGTCTAGCAATAGTAGAAGTTGTTCCAAAAAAAGGAGAAAATTTACCACCTAATCTAGAGAGAGAAAAACTTTATTCAGAAAATTATGCATGTCCTGTACATGGTTCTATTGTTGAGGAGCTTTCTCCTAGGCTATTTTCCTTTAATAGCCCATATGGTGCGTGTCCAGACTGTCATGGGATAGGTTATTTAAAAAAATTTACTGCTGATAGAGTTATACCTGATCAATCATTACCTGTTTATGCTGCAATAGCGCCTTGGAGTGAAAAAGATAATACTTATTACTTCTCTTTACTTTATTCTGTAGGACAAGCTTATGGTTTTGAATTAAAAACTCCTTGGAAGGATTTAAGTGAATTGCAAAAAAAAGTTCTACTTTTGGGATCAGATAAACCAATATTAATTCAAGCTGACAGCCGTTTTAAAACTTCTAGTGGTTTTGAAAGACCTTTTGAGGGAATTTTACCAATATTAGAAAGGCAATTGAATGAAGCTAATGGAGAGTTGGCAAAACAAAAATTAGAAAAGTACCTAGAATTAGTTCCTTGTAAGACATGTTCTGGTAAAAGATTAAGGCCTGAGGCTTTGGCAGTTAAACTTGGCCCATATAATATTACTGATTTAACATCCATAAGCGTTTCTGAAACTTTAACGCACATAGAGCGCATGATGGGATTAGGCAAGATTAAGAAGGAAAATATATCTTTATCAGAAAAACAAAAACAGATAGGTGAATTGGTTTTAAAAGAAATTCGTTTACGTTTAAAGTTTTTAATTAATGTTGGTTTAGATTATTTAACTTTAGATAGACCAGCCATGACTTTGTCTGGCGGAGAAGCTCAGCGTATTAGATTGGCTACGCAAATAGGCGCAGGCCTTACTGGTGTTCTGTATGTATTAGATGAACCAAGTATTGGGTTGCATCAAAGAGATAATGACAGATTATTAGAAACATTAAAAAGCTTAAGAGACCTTGGTAATACTTTAGTTGTTGTTGAACATGACGAAGATACTATGAAATCTGCAGATTATTTAGTAGATATTGGTCCAGGTGCAGGCGTTTATGGCGGGGAAATTATTGCTAAGGGATCATATCAAGATGTCTTGAAATCAGAGAGGTCCCTTACTGGGGCCTATCTTAGTGGTAGGAAGTCGATTCCTACTCCAAAAGAACGTAGATCTTCTGTAAAAAAAAGTTTAATTTTAAATAGTTGTTCAAAAAATAATTTAAAGAATATTTCTGTAGAATTTCCATTGGGTAGACTAGTTTCTGTAACTGGTGTTAGTGGCAGTGGCAAAAGTACTTTGATAAATGAATTACTTCATCCTGCCTTGTGTCATTCTCTGGGATTAAAAGTCCCTTTTCCGCAGGGGGTTGAAGAGTTAAAGGGTATAAAGGCGATTGATAAAGTTATCGTTATTGATCAATCTCCAATAGGGAGAACACCAAGATCAAATCCTGCCACTTACACAGGTGCCTTTGATCCTATAAGGCAAATATTTACCGCCACAGTGGAAGCCAAAGCAAGGGGTTATCAGGCTGGCCAGTTTAGTTTTAATGTAAAAGGAGGAAGATGCGAAGCATGTAAAGGCCAAGGAGTTAATGTCATAGAAATGAATTTTTTGCCAGATGTGTATGTTCAATGTGAAGTATGCAAAGGAGCTCGCTTTAATAGGGAAACTCTTCAAGTTAAATATAAAGGTTTTAATATATCTGACGTCTTAGAGATGACTGTTGAACAAGCTGCAGAAACTTTTTCTGCTATACCTCAAGCTGCTGATAGGTTAACTACATTAGTAGATGTTGGATTAGGATATGTCAAATTAGGCCAACCTGCTCCTACATTATCTGGGGGAGAGGCTCAAAGAGTTAAATTAGCTACAGAATTATCTAAAAGAGCTACTGGAAAAACTCTTTATTTGATTGATGAACCAACTACAGGTTTAAGTTTTTATGATGTTCATAAATTAATGGATGTGATACAACGTTTGGTAGATAAAGGGAATTCTGTAATTGTTATAGAACATAACTTAGATGTAATTAGGTGTTCTGACTGGATTATTGATTTAGGACCTGATGGGGGAGATAAAGGTGGCGAAATTATCGCAGAAGGTATTCCTGAAGATGTAGCGAAACATCCCACAAGCTATACAGCAAAATATCTTAAAAAAGTACTTAAATAAAAAAAAATTGTTGTATTTCTTTTTATTTTTAATTATTTGATTAAAATTAAATTCTTCTTTTGAGGGGTATTATTTAAGTCTATATCTGGTCTTTATAGAACTTTTGCATTAAAAAAAATTTAAAATCGTAATGCTTTCTTAATATTTCCTTTGAAAATTCAGCTTATTTGTATTAAAGGCTGTTGACCGGAGGATTTACCGAATGAGGTTTAAATTTTTACATTTACATCTACATGGTCTTATACGGTCTAAAAATCTTGAATTAGGCAGGGATCCAGATACAGGAGGGCAAACACAATATGTTTTAGAGTTAGTTAAAAGTTTGGCTAATACTTCAGAAGTTGATCAAGTAGATTTAGTTACTCGTTTAATCAAAGACCCTAAAGTAGACAATGAATATTCACAAGAAGAAGAATTTGTAGAACCTGGAGTGAGAATCTTAAGATTTAAATTTGGACCTGAAAAATATTTAAGAAAGGAGTTGCTTTGGCCTTATCTAGACCAATTAACTGAAAGTCTTATCTCTTATTATGAAAAATATGAAAAGCCTAATTTTATTCATGCGCATTATGCAGATGCTGGATACGTAGGAGTTAAATTAAGTAAATCATTAAATGTTCCACTTATTTTTACTGGTCATTCTTTAGGAAGAGAAAAAAAGAGGAAATTGCTTGATACTGGTTTAACAACTAATCAAATAGAAAAGCTTTATTCCATAAGTAAAAGAATTGAGGCAGAAGAAATAGCTTTAAAGTCAGCAGATATTGTTGTTACAAGTACTAAACAAGAATCAGTTTATCAATATTCCCAATATTCTTCTTTTTCGCCTAAGAAAGCTAAAGTGATTCCCCCTGGTGTTGATCATAATAAGTTTCACCATATTCACTCGACAACAGAGACAGCTGAAATTGAAAATATTATGAAGCCTTTTCTTAAAGATTCTACTAAACCTCCATTATTAACTATTTCAAGAGCTGTACGCAGAAAAAATATCCCTTCTTTGATTGAGGCATACGGGAGATCTGAAAAATTAAAAAGAAAAACTAATTTAATTTTGATTTTGGGTTGTCGTGACAGTACTTCAAAACTTGATCCTCAACAAAAAGATGTATTCCATAATATTTTTGAAACTATTGATAAATATAATTTGTATGGAAAGGTAGCTTATCCAAAAAAGCATCTTCCAAGTCAGATACCTGCTTTATATAGGTGGGCAGCTAGCAGAGGGGGTGTATTTGTAAACCCAGCTTTAACAGAACCTTTTGGTTTAACCCTTCTTGAAGCTTCTTCATGCGGATTGCCAATTATATCAACAAATGATGGAGGACCTAAAGAAATTCGCTCAAAATGTGAAAATGGACTTTTAGTTGATGTAACTGATATTAATAAGTTGAAAATTATTATTGAACAAGGAATTTCTAATAATGAACAGTGGAAAGTATGGAGTAGAAATGGAATTGACGGAGTCAGTAGGCACTTTAGTTGGAATACTCACGTACGTAATTATTTATCAATACTCACAGAAGAGTTTTCAAGAATCCATAGCTATTCTTCATCAGATATTAGACAGAGTTGTTTAAAAGGAAGTTCTTCACTTATAAATCCCCATTGATCGAATACTTTAGGATCAGGATGAAGTATTAGTTGATTGTTATGAGTTTTCTTTAATTTGAAACCTTTCTTAGATAGTTTTTTCATTAATTTTGCAGTCTCTTCAAATCTTGATGCCATTGCATCAAGACTGGAGCAATCACTCGTTAATCCATTATCTTTCCATGTAAAAAAACTCATAATAAATTTTTATAGATTAATTTTTAAAACTATACCTAAAATGACAAGTAAAATGTTGATTTTCCAAAAATTTTCAACTATTTTTGTTTCTTTAACTCCTTTAAGCTCAAAATGATGATGTAGTGGTGCCATTAAAAATATACGTTTTCCATTATGAGATAATTTTTTTGTAATTTTAAAAAACCCTACTTGAATGATTACAGATAAAGACTCAATAATGAACAGTCCAGAGAAAATACATAAAGTAAATAAGCTATTTGTTAATAATGCTATAGATCCCATAATCGCACCAATACTCAATGATCCTGTATCACCCATAAATATCTTTGCAGGGTAACAATTATATTTGAGAAACCCTAAACAAATGCCCGACATTGAATAACACAAGATACTAAAGACAATAAGCTCCTGCTGTTCTTTAATTAATATTTCTGTTCCTAATCCATAAAAAATAATTGCACTACAACCACCAGTTAATCCATCCAGTCCATCAGATAAATTTACTGAATTGCTTAAGCCAACTAATACTAAAAAAGAGATGGGAAATATAAAAATATTAGTATCTATTCCCCAAGTTTCAGATACTGTAATCAATGGGTTAATTAACTCTTTTTCGTAAGCAATAAAAATAAAAATCATTGCAATAATACTTTGAAAGATGAATTTTTCGTTTGATTTTAATCCCGTATTTTCTTTGTTTTTTATGCTTATGTAGTCATCAAAAAAACCTATAATAAAAAATCCTAAAATACTAACTAATAAAAGAAATAATTTTATTGAATTAAGATGAATATTAATTATTAGAGTAAAAATTAAAAAAGGTATTATTAAAAAAATCCCTCCCATTGTTGGGGTATTTCTTTTTTTAAAGTGATTAGCAGGTCCTTCGTTTCTAATGTTTTGAAATAAATGAAATTTTTTGATTATTTTTAAACCATTTTTTGTCGTGAACAAAGAAATACAATAAAATAGGAGATAAACTCCTAAAAAAATAAAATTATTAAAAAGATAAGAAGTAACTGTTAGAGCAAATGTATTAAATATTAATAATGATTTAAAGTTAAACTGTTTAATCTTCCCAATCATCTTCGGAAGATACTTCTTCAATTTTATAATCTTCTTTTTCTCCCATGAGTGCTGAAAGTTCTTCTTCTTCTATAGTACTTATTTCTTGAGAATCCCCGTCTTTTTCAGCAATTAGCCTTCCTGAATTTTCAAGCCATGATAGTAGATCGGGTTCATCTCTTAATGGTAAAACAGGGGCTGGATCCTCTCTGTGGTAGCAAGTTAAGGCAGGATTAACTTCAGAAATATCTTTTAATCTAATTTTTAATTTATTTGAGTCCATTAAAGATTATGTACTATATATAAGATAATACATAATCATGCGCACGAAAAACTTTGTTTGATAAAGGAAATTTAAAATACTTTTTTATTTGGGCAATTTCATTCTTATTTGCAGGTTTATTTAAACTGATTGGATACTTGAATCCAAATGTTTTATTAATTAATAACTTTCTTCTATTAGCACTAGTTTTTGGTCCAGGTCTTTTAGTTACAATAATAATAGTTTTTAAAAAGTTTTCAAATTCTTAATTTCATCAAAATTTAAATTTATGGAGCAAATTTAAATGGAGCAGGTAAAAAAAGTTGTGCTAGCTTATTCTGGTGGTGTTGATACCAGCGTTTGTATTCCATATCTAAAAAATGAATATGGAATTTCAGAAGTTGTTACTTTTGTCGCAGATCTTGGACAAGGCGAAGATTTGGATCTTATTAGACAAAAAGCTTTAAAATCTGGAGCATCAAAATCAATTATTGGTGATTTAGTTAATAGTTTTATTGAAAAATATGCTTTTCCAGCTATCAGAGCGAATGCATTATATTTAGATAAATATCCTCTATCTACTGCTCTTGCAAGGCCTTTAATTGCAGAAAATCTTGTAAAAATTGCTAGAGAGATTAATGCTAAGGCAGTAGCTCATGGCTGTACTGGCAAGGGAAATGATCAAGTTCGATTTGATTTAGCTATTAATGCTTTAGGTCCTGATTTGGAAATAATTACTCCTGCAAGGGAATGGAATATGAGTAGGGAAGAGGCAATAGTGTATGGAGAAAAATTTGGTATTCCTGCACCAGTATCAAAAAAATCACCATATTCAATTGATGTTAATTTACTTGGTAGGAGTATTGAAGCAGGTATATTAGAAGATCCAATGAAAGAAGCTCCTGAAGATATTTTTGCAATGACATCATCTATTGATAATTCACCTAATTCTCCTCAAGATATAGAAATTATTTTTAAAAATGGCTATCCCGTTGGAATTAATGACGAATTTTTAACCCCTTTAGAGATTATTAAAAAAGCTAATGTTCTTGCAGGTGAGCATGGTTTTGGAAGAATCGATATGATTGAAGACCGAGTAGTAGGAATTAAAAGTAGAGAGATTTACGAAACACCTGGCCTCTTACTTTTAATAAAAGCTCACAAGGAATTAGAGAGCATCACATTAAACCCAGATGTTATTGACTTTAAGGGAATGGTAGAAAAAAAATGGGGACAATTGGTCTATCAAGGTTTTTGGTTTGGACCTCTTAAAGATAGTTTGGATGCATTTATTGCATCGACTCAAACTTCGGTCAATGGAAGAGTAAAGATTAGACTCTATAAGGGGAACGCAATAGTAATTGGACGAAATTCAGAAAATAATTCCCTTTACAGGGAGGATTTGGCGACTTATAGCCGAGACGATGTGTTTAAGCATTCTTTAGCAGAGGGTTTTATTTATATGTGGGGTATGTCTAATAAAATTTGGGCCGAGTTAAATTCAAAAACAAATGATTAGCATTTAAGATTCTGTACTTTCGTTGGTTGTAGAAATATCTCGTCCTGAAGTTGAAGCTTCAGGAGTTGTTATTGGTTGACTTTCTTTAGATTCTACTTTGACTTCTTGATTATCTTTGGTTTCTGGATTATCTTTGGTTTCTGGATTATCTTTGGTCTCTGTCTGAGATGTATTCTTGTTGGAAGGTTTTGGTGTTGGTAAAGGCCCTTCTTGTTTAACGGTCATGTATCTAATAACATCTTCACCAAGTCTCATTGCTTTTTCAATTTTAAAAATATGTTGTCCATCACCTTGATGACTCAATTGAACATAAACTCCTTCCCTATGCTTTGCTATTGGATAAGCTAATCTTCTTTTACCCCTCATTTGACTATCTAGGATGGTGCCGCCAAATTCTTCTAAAAGTTTATTGTATTTATTAATGTGAGTAGTGACTTCATCTTCCGCAATATCAGGGCGGAGAATGTACATAGTTTCGTAATAAGATTGTTGATCTTTCATAGTTTCAGACAAGGTCTTTGGCTCATGAATTCATGTTATGAGCGTCTGTTCATTACTTACCATACATTATGATGGGCAAATTCTTAAAAATTACCATTATTTTTTTTAAGGTATTGCTTTAGGGCGTCATTCATAACATGAAAAGGTACTTCTAAACCATCAGTCCAAAAGGATAATGATTGTATCCCTTGAGCAATAAGCATTTGCAAACCATCTATAGTCATGCAACCTCTATTGGAGCTAAATTTTAATAATTCAGTTGGAGCTGGGTTGTAGATTAAATCATAAACAATTGTTTTCTCATTAAGAGATTTCCAAAAAATTTCCCCATATGGTAATTCATTCGTTTCATTTGTAGCTGTTTTCATTCCTACTGGTGTTGTATTTACAATTAAATCTGCTTCTTTAATAACATTCTGAGTCCGATCGTCATTATTTAATAAACCCTGAATTTTAATTTGATTTTCAAAATTTTTTATTAATCCATCTAATGATGTTTTGTTTCGTGACACTACTGAAATTGTTGAAAAATTCAAATTTATTAATCCTTGTATCACTGATCTCGCTGCGCCACCAGAGCCTATTACAATCGAATTCTTGTTTGTTAAAAATAAATCTTTTAATGGATAAATAAAGCCTTCTACATCTGTATTAGTTGCAACCCATTCTCTTTCAGAGTTTAATTTAAGGGTATTAATCGCTTTCAGTTGGTTAGCAATAGGTGAAATTTCACTACAAAGATCAAATACTTTTTCCTTAAAAGGAATAGTAATATTTAATCCCTTGCAATTAATTTTTTTTAAAGAATTGAGAACTATTTTTAGATCTTCATTTCTACAAGGTATAGCAATATAAATTAAATCTAATCCTAAATATTGAAGGGCAGCATTTTGCATGATTGGCGACAAAGAATGGCTAATTGGATTGCCTATTAATGCAATAAAAGATGTTTTGCTAGTTATCATTTTTTAGAAATTTTTTTTAAAAAATTGTGATCTGTTCGGGAACCACACCTCGTCTTTGAGTAACAATAATGACGCCGATGACCGATTATGGAGAATATAAAATACAAGAATTCACGCATGGGTAAGGTCGTAGGCATTGATTTAGGAACAACTAATAGTTGTGTCGCTGTAATGGAAGGTGGTAAACCTACTGTAATAGCAAATGCTGAGGGTTTCAGAACTACTCCATCAGTTGTTGCATATACAAAGAATCAAGACCAGCTTGTTGGACAAATTGCTAAAAGACAAGCAGTAATGAATCCTGAAAACACTTTTTATTCTGCAAAGCGTTTTGTTGGTAGAAGAGTTGATGAAGTTAATGAAGAATCTAAAGAAGTTAGTTATTCTGTTGAAAAATCTGGCTCTAGTGTCAAATTAAAGTGTCCTATCTTGGATAAGCAGTTTTCTCCTGAAGAGGTAAGTTCTCAAGTTCTAAGAAAGTTAGCAGATGATGCTGGAAAATACCTTGGTGAAAAAGTTACACAGGCTGTAATTACAGTTCCAGCTTATTTTAATGATTCACAAAGACAGGCTACAAAAGATGCAGGAAAGATTGCAGGTTTAGAAGTTCTCAGGATCGTTAATGAGCCAACTGCTGCAGCTTTAGCATATGGTTTGGATAAAGAAAATGAAAAAATTCTTGTTTTTGATTTAGGGGGAGGAACATTTGATGTCTCAGTCATTGAAGCTGGAGATGGAGTTACTGAAGTTCTATCTACATCTGGAGATACACATTTAGGTGGGGATGATTTTGATAGATGTATCGTAGATCATTTAGCTAGTACTTTTAAATCAAATGAAGGAATTGATCTTAGACAGGATAAGCAAGCTTTACAAAGACTTACTGAAGCCGCAGAGAAAGCAAAAATTGAGCTTTCTAATGCTACGCAAAGTGAAATAAATCTACCTTTTATTACAGCGACACCTGAAGGTCCTAAACATCTGGATTTGAACTTAACTAGAGCTAAGTTCGAGGAATTAGCAGCTTCTTTAATTGATAGATGCAAGACCCCAGTTGAGAGAGCTATAAGTGATGCAAAAATTTCTACTAGTGAAATTGATGAAGTCGTAATGGTGGGAGGTTCATCTAGAATTCCTGCTGTTTTAGATTTAGTTAAAAAAATAATAGGTAAAGAACCAAATCAAACTGTTAATCCTGATGAGGTAGTAGCTGTTGGAGCTGCAATTCAAGGAGGAGTTTTAGCAGGAGAGGTTAAAGATATATTGTTGCTTGATGTTACTCCACTTTCTTTAGGTGTAGAGACATTAGGTGGAGTAATGACAAAAATGATAAATCGAAATACTACAGTACCTACGAAGAAATCTGAAACATATTCAACTGCTGTTGATGGACAAACGAATGTAGAAATACATGTTTTGCAGGGTGAAAGAGAAATGGCTTCTGATAACAAAAGTCTAGGAACTTTTAGATTAGATGGCATACCCTCAGCACCCAGAGGTGTTCCCCAAATTGAAGTTACATTTGATATTGATGCAAATGGCATCCTTAGTGTTACCGCTAAAGATAAGGGAAGTGGTAAAGAGCAAAGTATTTCAATCACTGGTGCATCTACTCTATCTGATAATGAGGTAGAAAAAATGGTAAAAGATGCGGAATCAAATGCATCTGCAGATAAAGAAAAAAGAGAAAAAATTGATTTAAAAAATCAATCTGAAACACTTGTATATCAAACAGAAAAACAACTAAGTGAGCTTGGAGATAAAATTGATGCAGAAGCAAAGTCCAAGGTTGAAGAAAAAAGTAATGCATTAAAAGAGGCAACATCAAAAGAAGATTATGAATCAATGAAAAAACTTCTTGAAGAACTTCAGCAAGAACTTTATTCAGTAGGTTCATCTGTTTATCAGCAACCCGGCAATCAGCCACCTTCACCAGGGGCACAGGACGGTTCTGATCAGAGTGATTCAAACGAAAAAGGTGGAGATGATGTAATTGATGCGGACTTTACTGAAACGAAAGATTAAAAAAGGTAATTTTTAATTTCATTAGCAACCCATTTAGAGCAAGCCGGAGCAAGTAAAATTCCATTTTTATAAAAACCTGTACAGATAATTAGTCCATCTTCAAGATTTCTCATTATTGGTGAAGGCTCACCTTCTGGTCTTGACCTTATTCCGTACCATTTTTTAGAAATCTTCCCTTTTATAAGCCAATTTGGTTTTTTATCGAGAAAATTTGTGAGTTTTTCGAATGTATTTTCTTCTGGTTTAGTACTATATTCGTCAGTTGATCCAATAATTAGTTTATTTTTTGATATTGGAATTATATTTTTGCCATCTATATTGAATTGTTTTGGTAGCGAAAATAAGTCAACTTCTGCATCATTTACAACAAGCTCTATAGCTTGACCTAAAACAGGTTTTAATTTGATGTTTTGAGATAAGTTATCTATTAAGTCAGCGGCTTTTAGAGAATTACACAAAATAATCATGTCAGACTTGATATTTACATTATTTCTTGTTGTAGAGATCCAATAATTGTTTGTTTTTCTGATTTTTATAATTTCTTCTTCTAAAAAATTTATTTTTTTATGTTTTAAATATTTATTTAATGTTTTAAGCAAAGAATTAGCATTTATTCTTCCATCTTTTAAGGAAATCATTCCTTTTATATTTTTTGTTTGGAAGGCTTTATTTATATTCTTGATAAATATTGAGTCTTTTTCTAAAATACGTAAGTTTTGATCATTATTTTCACAAATAAATTTCTCTAATTTTTTAAACTTTTCTTGATTAGTAGTTAATTGTAATAATGGTTTTTCGATATTTAATTTATAATTAAATTTTTGCAAGAATGTAATCCATTGTGGCCATAATTCAATGCTTTGTTTTCTGAGATCCCAACTCCTACCTCTTCTTTTTTGATACATATTACCCATCAGTAAGCCTAAAGCTGCATAACTACTATTTTCGAGTTGAGCTGGATCTATTATTGTTACTTGAAAACCTAACTCTGATAATTCTAAGGCGTTAAATTTTCCAATAATCCCTGATCCAATAATAACTATGTGTGCTTTTTGAAAATTTTCTTTTAAGCTTTTCATTGATATATTAGATGTACTTGCTTATTTGACTTAAATAGTTAAAGATTTTTTGGAACATCCTTCAATTATATTCAAAATTGTTTGTCCCGATCGTCCAGGTCTTGTAAGTTTACTTACAAGTTGGATTTCAAATTACGGTGGTAACATAAAACATTCTGATCATCATACAGATCAAGATGCGGGTTTGTTTCTTAGTCGAATTGAATGGAATAGTAACAATGCCTCTATTAATAGAGATGAGATTTATAAAGAATTTGAAAAAATTGCAGTTGAAGTAAATGGAAAATTTAACGTAAATTATTCTGATGAAATTCCAAATGTCGCTATTTTCGTGAGTAAACAAAATCATTGTTTGATTGATTTACTTTGGCGAGTAAGAAATGGAGAACTCAAAATGAATGTCCCGTTAATAATTTCAAATCACTCTCATCTTGAAAATATTGCAAATGACTTTAATGCAAAATTTGTCCATATTGATACTTTTAATATTGATAAATCTATTGTTGAAGATCAATTTTTAAATTTACTAAAAGAATATGAAATTGATCTTGTTGTATTAGCCAAATATATGCAAATTTTAAGTGACTCTTTTTTAAAAAAGTTTTCTTCAATAATAAATATTCACCATTCTTTCTTACCTGCATTTAAGGGAGGACAACCATATCATCGAGCATGGAAGAGAGGTGTTAAATTAATCGGTGCTACTGCTCACTATGTTACTGAAGATCTTGATGAAGGCCCGATAATCGAGCAATGCACAGTTAATGTAAGTCATAGGGATGAGGTTGATGATTTGATTAGAAAAGGAAGAGATATTGAAAGAATGGCTTTAGCAAGAGCAGTTCGATTACATCTGAATCATCAAGTATTTGTCTATAACAGTAAAACTGCTGTTTTTGATTAAAGATAGTTTCTTAGTCTTCTAACTCTATTTGTATTTGTCTTTCATAAATTGATTCTTCGTTAAAAGCTCTTGCTATCAGGAAACTGGCAATGCAGCTGATTAACACAGGTTTCATTATTAATAAATTTTTTGTTAAAGCAAAAGCTAAAAACATTGCTGTTATTGGTGTTCGCGAACATCCGGCTACGAAAGCTCCCATTCCCGCAAAAATGTATGTACTTGGTGCATGTCCTGTCGCAATTTCTACCCAGTTCCCCATTATTAGTCCTATTGCCCCTCCTAAAGTAAGCATTGGATAGAACAGTCCTCCAGGGGCTCCAGATGCTGCAGCTAAACCTGTCGTGATAAATAATACTAAAACTGCTAATAAAGCAATTCCAATACTTGTATTTTGTTCAGCTATTATTTTCTGTAATTCATCTAAATTATGAAATGTACTGGGTAAGCAGGAATAGATACTGCCTAAGATAAGTCCACAGATGCTTATTTTTAAAACAAATTTATTTTTATACCACTTTTTCCCGAGATTTTGCATAAATAAAACAAATCTGCTGTACAATTCTGCAAACATTCCAATAATTATTCCTAGTAAAACTAGGTAAATAAAATCTATTGGCAAGAAAAAAACTGATGGGTCATATTCTTTTTGGATTAAAAATCCGAGGTTGAAATCAAACCCTCCTGCTTTAGGATCTAAACCCAAGGCTTGAATAATATCAGCAGATGAATCTGCAATAAAAGTTGTGATTACTACTAGTAGCAAAATTACTGGTCTAGCAGAGTTTAATAACTCTTCTATTGCATAGATAAATCCTCCTAATGGGGCGCTAAATACTGCAGCTATTCCAGCACCACCACCTGCTGCTACTATTACTCTTCTGAAAGCTGTAGGAGCTTTAAGCAACTTGGCCATTTGCCAAGCTACTGATCCTCCCATTTGAACTGATGGACCTTCCGGGCCCAAAGGGAATCCACTACCAATAGCAATAATTCCTGATATGAGCTTTACTAATCCTACTTTTATATTCATTGGAACTTTTTTATGCCTTAGGAACCCCATGATTTGACTAACACCTGAACCTTTTGCAGCAGGTGCTATATTTTTGATCAAATATCCTGCAATTGCTCCTCCAAGTGCTCCAAAAATAGGTAAGACCGCAATAGATGGGAATTGGTCTAGTAATGCTAATCTCCAATTATTAATAAAGTAGATTCCAGTTTTAAAAAATATGCTTGTAATTGAAGCCCCTAAACCTGTTAATAAGAGAGAAAATACAACGACGAGAGATCTTTGTTTTAATAATTTTTTGATGGTACGAGAAGAATTATTACTTGTTTTTTGAATATTATCTTTTATGAGGTTTGGCATAGCCCATGATTACTTTGACAAGCTGAAATCGTTTATTTCATCAAATTGAAGATAACGATAAAGTTCCTCTGAATATGGATTAATTTTATTTTTAGTAATATCCTGATATTCTTCTATTTCAGGTATTTTCCCAAGTAGTGCGCAAACTGCTGCTAATTCTGCACTTCCTAAAAATACTTGCGCATTCTTGCCAAGTCTATTGTCAAAATTTCTAGTACTAGTAGAAAATACTACAGAACCCTCATCTACTCTAGCTTGATTTCCCATACATAAAGAACAGCCTGGCAACTCTAGTCTTGCACCACAGTCTTCGAATATTTTATAGTAGCCTTCAGATTTTAGAGTTTCTTCATCCATTTTTGTTGGTGGACAAATCCATAATTTAGCTTTTAAATTTTGTACTCCTTCAAGAACTTTTGCAGCTGCTCTGTAATGACCAATATTTGTCATACAAGAACCTATAAAAACCTCGTCAATATTTGTATTTGCAACATCCGTGATTTCTTTAACATTATCTGGATCATTAGGGCAAGCAACTATAGGTTGTGTTACTTTTGCTAAATCAATTTCAATAATTTCTTCATACTGAGCGTCTGAATCTGGTTGAACTAATGATGGTTTTTTTAGCCAATTTTTCATATCATTTATTCTTCTTGATATCGATTTTGAATCTTCATAATTGCTCTCGATCATTTTTTCTAACAGGCAAATATTGCTTCTTAAGTATTCTTGAACCGTTTCTTGGGATAAAAGTATTGTGCTACCAGCGCAGGAGCGTTCTGCAGTTGCATCAGTAAGTTCAAAAGCTTGTTCAAGTTTTAGGTTTGGTAATCCCTCAATTTCCAAAATTTTCCCGTTAAATATGTTTTTCTTATTTTCTTTCTCAACAGTTAAGAGTCCTTTTTTAATTGCAAAAAGAGGGATTGCATTTACTAAATCTCTAAGAGTAATTCCTGGTAATAATTCTCCCTTAAATTTAACCAGCACAGATTCCGGCATATTTAATGGCATTGATCCTATTGCAGCGGCAAAGGCAACAATGCCTGAGCCTCCAGGAAATGAAATGCCAAGAGGAAATCTTGTATGACTATCTCCACCTGTGCCAACAGTATCAGGAAGGAGCATTCTGTTAAGCCAGCTATGAATTATACCGTCTCCAGGCTTAAGAGCTACTCCACCTCTTTGAGATATAAAATCAGGTAATTCTTTATGAGTAACTAGATCTACTGGTTTAGGATATGCCGCTGTATGACAAAAACTTTGCATTACTAAATCTGCTGTAAATCCTAAACAAGCTAGTTCTTTTAGTTCATCTCTAGTCATTGGACCAGTGGTATCTTGACTGCCAACTGTGGTCATAATTGGCTCACAAGTTGTTCCCGGCCTAACTCCATCTAAACCGCATGCTTTGCCTACTATTTTTTGAGCTTGAGTAAAGCCGGCACGACTTTCGGTTGGATTTTGTGGTCTGGTAAATATTTCACTTGGTTGATAATTTAATTTGTTTCTAATTTTGTCCGTAAGAGATCTTCCAATCATTAGATTTATTCTGCCGCCAGCTTGAATTTCATCAGAAAGAGTTGATGGATACAAGTCGAATTTGCTTATTAATTCTTCAGTATTTGAATCTTTTTCAATTTTTTTAATAATGCCTTTATAAGGATATATTTTAATAACATCTCCTGTTTTCATATTGGATACGTCAGCTTCTATAGGCAAAGCTCCTGAATCTTGTGCAGTATTAAAGAAAATTGGGGCTATTTTGCTACCAATTATTATTCCACCTGTTTTTTTGTTTGGAACAAAAGCGATATCTTCTCCTATATGCCAAATGAGTGAATTAATAGCAGATTTTCTAGAACTACCTGTTCCAACAACATCTCCAACATAAGCTATCGGTAAATTTTGTTTCTTTAAATTATCTAGAATCTTTAGGCCATCAGGTTTTTTAAATTCCAACATAGCTAATGCATGCATTGGAATATCAGGGCGTGTTGTTGCATGTACAGCTGGAGATAAGTCGTCTGTGTTTGTCTCACCGTCAACTTTAAATACTAAACATATAATCTCTTTCTCCAGAACTTTTTTATTTGTAAACCATTCTGCATTTGCCCAACTATTTATTACCTCTTTTGCATAAATATTATTTTGAGATAATTCATAAATTTCATTAGCTGAGTCGTAAACAAGAATAATATTTTTTAAAACTTCTGCCGCTTTTTTTGCAAATAAACTATTTTCTCCTTTAAGTATTTCAACCAGGGAATTCACATTATATCCACCTATCATTGTTCCTAGTATTTCAATTGCCTTTTCGGGATTAATTGATTTGCAATATTTTTCGGCATTAACAATAGCCGTAAGCCAGCTTGCTTTTACATAAGCAGCCTCATCAACTCCTGGTGGTACTCTATTTATCAGTAAATCAAGTAAATAAGATGAATCGTAAGTACTATCTTGTTCCAATAATTTTGTAATACAATTTGTTTGCTCAGCATTTAAAGGTAAAGGAGGTATCCCTTTGGCTGCTCTTTCAGCTACGTGATCTGCATAATCTTTGATCAATGTTTCCAAATTTTTCATTAGTAAGGTTTAATCCCTAATCTATTGTTATTTTTAATATTGAAAAGGAGAGTATTCATAAATGCTTTTTTAAATATTCAAACATTTTAATTAATCAATGACGACATCATCAAATAATTCAGCTTTAGAAAAGACATCAGATTTACATGTTGTTGAAACACGTCCATTAATACCTCCAAGCAGTTTACATAATGATATACCTTTAAATCACGCCTCTGCTAATACAGTATCTAAAACAAGAAGATCGATACAAAATATTTTGCATAATAATGATCAGAAGCTTTTAGTCATTGTGGGTCCATGTTCAATTCATGATCTTGAGGCGGCAAAGGAATATTCAAAATATATTAAAAATTTCCGAGAAATTTATAAAGATAAATTAGAAATAATCATGAGAGTATATTTTGAAAAACCAAGAACAACTATTGGTTGGAAGGGTTTGATAAATGATCCTCATTTAGATGATTCTTATGATATTAATACTGGTTTAAGAAGGGCGAGAAGTTTGCTTTCGTATTTAGCAACTATTGGAATACCTTCTGCTACAGAATTACTAGATCCAATTGTTCCTCAATACATTGCCGATTTAATAAGTTGGACTGCCATAGGTGCGCGGACTACAGAAAGTCAAACTCATAGAGAAATGGCATCAGGATTATCAATGCCTATAGGCTTTAAAAATGGAACGGATGGTTCCTTTGCTACTGCAATTAATGCAATGGAGTCAGCTTCAAAATCCCATCATTTCTTAGGTGTAAATGAAAATGGAATGGCTTCTATAGTTAATACTACAGGAAATCCAGATGGACATATAGTTTTAAGGGGAGGTTCAAAAGGCCCTAATTTCGAAAGTGAACACGTTAAAAGAATTTCAGATGAATTGAGGCAATGTAATCTTCCTCACAAAGTGATGATTGATTGTAGTCATGGAAATTCCAATAAAGACTTCCGAAAACAGTCTAAAGTGCTAAACAACATAGCTTCTCAAATAAGTAATGGTGAAAAAAATATTTTGGGAGTTATGCTTGAAAGTCATTTGAAGGAAGGTAATCAAAAACTTGTCAAAAAAGAAGATCTCCAGTTTGGCAGAAGTATTACAGATGCTTGCATAGATATAGAAACAACAAAAGAATTACTCGCTATTTTATACAATTCACTTAGCTAGTTATAAAAAAATTAAAAAATAATGCTGAAGATATTGGAACAATGAAATTATCTATCCCTAAAAAACTAAATTGTTCCAGAACAGTTGCAAAGAAAGCTATCGTAAAATAATTTAAATTAAAATTATTTTCTTGGGCATATCCTATTGAGCAAACTACTATAAAGCTTGTTAAAAACATTGTCGCAGTGCCAAATAATGATTTTTTTTGTTTAAAAAAAATCCAACTCTTTGAGTTGAAGCTCTTTCCTATTAACCCTGCTAATCCATCACCAAAAGTCATAATAAAAAATCCAGTAATTAATGCATATGGATTTTTATCCCAGAAAAGATAAATCAAAATAAATAAACTTAGACAATAAAATAATGTTCCATAACTCTTTCTCTCAACATCTTCAATTGTTGGAAATAATTTATAGGTGTAATTGATTAAAACCATTAATGAGACAATTCCTGTAAAAATAAGCGCTGAATTTTGATTAATTTTTAGAAATTGTGTAATTGGTATTAATGGTCCTACTCCAATATGTATTATTTTTCTTACGGTTTCTCTGCTATCTTCATTATATTTTTTAAAGACTATTGATATAAGAAAAATTAAAAATAAATATAATAAAATTACAGTAAATTTTATCAATTGTATTAAGCTGCTTTTTGATGAGTTGTCATTACTCTAAGTTTTAATATTGCTTTAGCTTCTAGTTGTCTTACTCTTTCTCTTGAAACATTAATTTGTCTTCCTATTTCTGCGAGTGTTAATGGTTCTGCACCATCTAGGCCAAATCTGAGCTTCATAATTTTTTGCTCTCTTTCATTTAATTGAGAAAGCCAAGTTCCTAAATGCTCTTTTTGAATAGTTCTATCCATACCTTCCATAGGCTCTTCACAGTTTGGATCAGGTATTAGTTCACCTAAAGTACTTCTGTCTTCTTCACCTCTTGCATGAGCATCTAGGGAGGCGCAAGGTGCACTTTGCGAAATTAAATCCTCTAAATCTTTTTGATCAATTCCCATCTCATTTGCCATTTCTAATCTGGTAGGTTGTCTACCAAATTTATGGGACAATTCTCTAGAGACTCTTCTCATTTTGGAAAGTTTTTCACTTATGTGAATAGGTAAGCGGATAGTTCTTGCACTGTTATCAATAGCTCTTGTCATACCTTGCCTAATCCACCAGTAGGCATAAGTTGAGAATTTATATCCCATAGCAGGATCAAATTTATCTACAGCCCTTTCAAGGCCAATAGCACCTTCCTGGACAAGGTCTAATAATTCAAGGCCTTGGTTTTGATATTTTTTTGCAACGGAGACAACTAGTCTTAGATTAGCTGCCATCATTCTATCTCTGGCTCTTTTGCCAATCTTAATTTGATACAGATTTCGTTGAGTTCTATCAGTTTCAGGAGTTTGCAGCAACTTTTTCATGGTTTGAACATGATGAGCCAACTCTATTTCCTCAGCTGGAGTTAGAAGAGGTACTCTACCAATGCTACTTAAGTAATAGCCAATAGAATCTGAAGCAAGTCTTCCAGATTTTTTTTGGCTTTGTTTTGCAGTTAGACTGGATTTTGATTTACGAGACTTGCCCGCAGTGTTTGGTAATCTTGGCTCCTCAAAATTATTATCTGAAGAGCTTTTTGCAGATTCCAGAGGGATCCCCATCACCCTGGCCTCCTAAATAATGGATTTTTTAAAAAACTAGCACTGAAATTGAAATAAAAACTACTTTTACGTTGAAACTTTAAAGACAAAAAAAGATATTTTTGTTCTAATTTCTTGAGAACAGTTGCTATAAAAGGTTTTTAGAAAAATAAAAAAAATTTTAAAATATTAAGAAATTTTTTAAATGTTGTAAAAATCAATATTAATTTTATTTTTTTATGAGGTCAATTTGCGAACGATTATCTGATGAATCTAATTTCAATTTCGAATAAGAACCATCTTCCTTCATTATCCAAGCAAAGTAATCATCTTTAATGTAGGTTTGCAAAAGTGAGTATATTTTAGATTTCAATTCATAATCCTCTATCGGAGTAACAGCTTCTATTCGTCTATCAAGATTTCTTCTCATCCAATCTGCACTTCCAATATAAACCTCATTATCACCGTTATTACAAAACCAAAAAATTCTTGAGTGTTCAAGAAAATGGCCAATAATGCTGATGACTTTAATATTTTCACTTAAATTTTTTCTTTGGGGATATAAGCAACAAATACCTCTTACTATAAGACTAATTTTTACACCTGAATCAGAAGCTAAATAAAGCAGTTTAATTATTTCAGGGTCTACTAAAGAATTCATTTTTGCAATTATTTCAGCTTTTTTACCTTCCACTGCATTATTAATTTCTCTCCTTATTAGAAAAATAAATTTTTCTCTCATCGATGAGGGAGAAATTAACAATTTTTGATAACTTTTTTGTTTAGAAAACCCTGATAAGTAATTAAATAACTCAAGTAAATCTGATGCAATATCAGGATCTGTTGAAAGTAACCCTAAATCTGTATAAAATCTTGAAGTATTAGAGTTATAGTTACCAGTTCCAATATGAAAATAATTTCTTAATCGTCCTTTTTCTTTTCTAACTATTAAAGCTATTTTTGTATGTGTCTTAAATCCTATTATTCCATAAACAACATGAACACCAGCTTGTTCAAGTTGCTTTGCCCACTGAATATTATTGTCTTCATCAAATCTTGCTTTTAGTTCAACAAGAGTCATTACTTCTTTTCCATTCTCTGCAGCTCTCATTAAAGCTGCGATAATAGGAGAATCTTTTGAAACTCGATATAATGTAATTTTTATAGCCATTACGAGTGGATCGTCAGCTGCTCTATTTATAAATTCTTCAACGGAAGTTTTAAATAAGTCGTAAGGATGATGAAGCAGAATATTTTTTTTCCTAAGTATCTTAAAAATATAATTCAGATTTTTGTCTGAAGACAAATCTAAATTTTTTAATTGTGGGTGAGTTTTCCCAATTAGCAGATTTTCTTTTAAATCATTTCTATTAATTTTTGTCAGCTGATTTAAATCGTCAAGGCCTAAAAAACTTTTGCAAAAGTATATGTATTCTTCTTGTATTGAGATACTTTCAATTAGTAGTTTAAGAATATTTTCTGGGATATTAGATTCAACTTCTAATCTAACTACGTCTCCACCTAATCTTCTCTTTTGCAAACTTTGTTCAACTGCTAGAAGAAGATCATCAGCTTCAAGTTCTTTTAATTCTAAATCTGCATCCCTGGTCACTCTAAAAAAAGAGTAATTAATACATTCCATTCCGTTAAATAAATTTTTTATATTATTCCCAATTAAATCTTCAACGCTTACGAAACAATGTGTACTTTCATCACCATATTGAATAATTTCATTGGGAATTTGTATAAATCTATTTATATTTTTTGTTGGTATTTTTACTCTTACAAACTGATTTTTAGAATTTTCCCCATCTCTTATTAAAGCTGCTAAATTTAGACTTAAATTACTTATAAAAGGAAATGGATGTGCGGGATCAACAACTAATGGAGTTAATAAAGGGAAAATAGATGTAGTAAAGAAGTTATTACACCAATTTCTTTGATTTTCACTTAGGTCCTTATATTTTTTTAAAATTACACCTTTTTCTTTTAATTCATTATTTAATTCATTATTTACATAGTTTTCTTGAAGAGTTGTTAATTTTTTGATTTCATTGTTGATTTTTATTAATTGCTCTTTAGGGGTAAGTCCGTCAATACTCTTTTTAGTAATTTCTGCTTCAACTTGAGCCTTTAATGAAGCTACTCTTACCATAAAAAACTCATCAAGATTATTACTAAAAATTGAACAAAATTTTACTTTATCTAGGATTTTGTACTCCTTTTCCATGCCAGTTAGTAGTACCCTTTTATTGAATTCAATCCAACTTAATTCTCTATTAATAAAAACATCAGCCTGGCTTTTCATTAAAAAACTTTTGATTTTTGATTTTTAAAAGAATTTTTATTTTTACCCTCTGCAATAAGATATATCATGAAAAGTAAGATAACGGAACCAGCTATAAAAGGAGATTTAGGACCAAAACTATCATAAACCCTTCCAGCCATTGCTATTCCTAAAACTCCTCCAAGACTCTGTAGACCCTGAAGGTTACTCAAAATTGATCCTTGTTTATTAACGTCTAATTTCTTTGATATTAGTGCTCTTAAGGTGGGAGTAATTAACCCTGCCCCAACGGCTAAAAATGAAACAGCTGAATAAATAGTAAGTGTTGCATTTTCTTTTGGAGCAGTTATTAAAAGCGCACATGCCACAAGAATGAAGCCTGATCCGATAAGTGTTAATCGCATTTCGCCAAATTGTTTTACCAGAGGCCCTATTAGTCCTCCTTGAACGATAATTGCAATTATTCCTACTACAACAAGAGTTCCACTTGATGCTTTGGTCGTCCAGTTTAGTGATTCTTGAAGAAAAAATATAAGGATATTGGTCAGTCCAGTAAAAGCAATAAAGTAAATAAAAAAAGCTAATGATAATTTTTTAATCTTTTCTTCTTTGAAAACTGCAAATAAAGCTTTTAAAGGGTTTTTTAAAGTAGTTTTTGATTTATTTTTTTCACTATTAGGCTTGGTTTCTGGTAAGTAAAAAAATACAAGGAGAAAATTTATTATTGGAATGATTGAGGCTATCAAAACTGGGATAATAAAATTATTATTTGTATTTCTTGCAAAAATTACAACAAATATATTACCTAAGAAAAAACTTAAACCAAAAGCTACACCAATAAGACCAAATGTTTTTGCTCTTTTTTCAGGGCTTGAAATATCTGCAAGAATTGTTGTTGCAGTAGCTGCAGTTCCCCCACTTAAACCGTCAATTAGTCTCGCTAAAAATAATAAAAATAACGGGATAGTGGCTATTGAATTTGACCAATTAAAAAGAACTGTAAAAGATAATATTGATATTCCTATTACTGAACCAGTAATACAAAAAAGAGTGACAGGTCTTCTTCCATATCTATCACTCATAAGTCCTATAAAAGGAGAAGCTGTAAATTGAGCTAATTGGTAAGTGCATGATAATAAACCATATGTACTTGCTTTAGAGTCAAAAAGTAAAACAAAAGAGGGTAAAATGGGTAACAGTATACTTTCACTTAAACGATCATTTAGAAGAGTAATAAACGCACTTAGGAGAGTAAATTTTTTATTTGGTTTTAATAAACTTTCTTTCACAATATTTACCTTCATTGCGATTAACTTTTACTACCATACTTGTTAATGGAGATTATTGTGCCTGGCATTGTTTATTTAGTTGGAGCAGGTCCTGGTGACCCTGAGCTTTTGACTCTTAAAGCTTTACGCCTAATAAAATATTGTGATGCATTAGTTCATGATGCTTTAATTCCGGATGAAATAACAAAAGAGGCAGGAAAAAATACAGAAATTTTCCATGTTGGCAAAAGAGCTGGGAAGTGTTCTGTACCTCAGGCTGAAACTAATGCTCTTATTTTAAAATTGGCAAAAGAAGGCAAAAATGTTGTAAGGCTTAAAGGGGGAGATCCATTCGTTTTTTCTAGAGGTGGCGAAGAGGTATCGATTTTAGAAAAAAATGGAATTTCAGTTGAAATCGTTCCTGGTATTACTTCTGGGATAGCTGCCCCTACATATTTTGGTATTCCATTAACCCATAGAGATGCTGCGAGTTCTGTAACTTTCGTCACTGGTCATGAGCGTGTAGATAAAGAAAAAAAGACAGTCAATTGGAGAGATTTAGCTAAATCATCAGATAGCTTAGTAATTTTTATGGGTATAAAAAATATTGAATTTATTGTTGAAGAATTAATTCTAGGTGGTTTAGATAAGAATACAAAATGCGCTGTTATTCAAGAAGCTACTTTAAAAAATCAAAAATGTCTAATAGAGAAATTAGATAATCTTCCAGATAAAATAAAAGAGAAAGAGTTTTTAGCCCCATCAATTATCATTATTGGAAAAATTGTTGAATTTAAGGTTAATAACAATATAACTAAAGTATCTGATGTCTATTTACCAGATATTAATAAAGTTCAACTATATAATAAATCCCAAAAGTAAATTGGATCGAATTTAGTTTTAAGCTTTAGATCATTAACTTGATTAATTTGTCTGCAAGATAAGCTATTAATTGCAACTATTATGTCATCATTTTGAAATTCTGGAGGAATTAATTCTTCTTTTACAATTTTCAATTTTAAGGCTTTAGAAACCATAATCCCCTCTAAACAACCGCTCTCTTTTCTAGGAGTTATCCATTGATTATTTCTTTTAATAAGAAG
Organism: Prochlorococcus marinus str. GP2; assembly: GCF_000759885.1. Lineage (NCBI taxonomy): Bacteria > Bacillati > Cyanobacteriota > Cyanophyceae > Synechococcales > Prochlorococcaceae > Prochlorococcus > Prochlorococcus marinus. Next base: position 417,705 of record NZ_JNAH01000008.1, on the reverse strand, counting down.
ATTAAATGTACTTCCACAACAAATTTCACCTGACGTATTCAAAAGGATAGAATCATCAAATGATTTTTTATTAGCTTCTGTCAGAACTTGTATTGCCTGATTATATGAGAATGTTTTACATTTACTTATAAGACTGAATTCATTTATTTTTTCCGTTTGACTAATGCAAACGCTTATCGGATTAAAATTAGGTTTGATTCTATAGAACTCAAGCCATAAATTATCCAAATCTTTTGTCTCTGAAGTGCTATTAATTGTTACTGCTCGACCTTCATTAGTTCCTCGACTATAGTTAATTCTTACTGAAGCAAATTGATCATTTTTAAGAGATAACTTTCTAATTCCATCTTGAATAAGTTGTCTCAAAGTTAATTTATTTATTTTGAGATTAATATTTAAAATCTTGCTACTTTTTTCTAACCTTTTCAGATGTTCATCAAAAAGTATAGGTTTGTTTTCTTTTATCAAAATGGTTTCAAATATACCATCAGCAAATTTTAATGCTCTATTATTAGCAGCAATAAATATTCTATCAATATCCAACCATTGATCCTTTTGCCAGCCTAATGTTTCAATCATTTTAGTGAATCAATTAACGGTAAAATTTTCCACTTCAGTTCATTAGTTTCCTCTTCAAGGTTTGAGTCAATAACTATTCCGCAACCAGCATATATATTGATTTTTTTGCCTTTAATTAAAAATGATCTTATTAGTATATTGCTGTCAAACTCGCCATTCCAGTCAAGCTTCAAAAATGAGCCACAGTACGGTCCGCGTTCAAATTCTTCTAATTCAAAAAGTCTCTGGCATGATCTTAATTTAGGTGCTCCAGTTATGGAGCCACCAGGCCAACAAGCTTTTAGTAAATCAATCCAGTTCTTGTCTTTTTTTAATTTACCTCTGATTACTGAAGTTAGATGATGAACTTTTAGGAAACTTTCAAGTTTTAATATTTCTGGCACTATAATACTTCCTCTTTCGCAAACTTTACTTAAATCATTTCTTATTAGGTCAACAATCATAATATTTTCAGCTCTATCTTTTTCGTTTGTTATTAAATCGATAGCATTAAGTGCGTCTTGATTTAAATCCTTATCTCTGGATCTAGTTCCTTTGATAGGCCTTGATTCTACAAAATTTTTATTATCTATTTTTATAAATCTTTCTGGCGATGTAGATAATACAGCCTCTTTATAATTATCATTATTTATTATTATTCCTCCAAAGGGAGCTCTTAATTTCCTTCTTATTTTCAAATAAATATCTAGAGGATTATAGTTTTTGGAAGATTCAATTTCGCATTTAGTTGTTAGGTTTGCTTGAAATATATCCCCTAGAGAAATTAATTTTTTCAATTTCAGAATATTTTTCTGAAATTTTTCAGCCATTTCGTCTAAATTTATTTTTGAAAAATCAAAATTCAAATTTGTTTTAATAATATTTTCTTCTTCAATATTTTTTATATTGTTGATTATATTTTTATAATTTATCAGTTCAGATGAGTTTGTGCCTTCGATAATTATTTCTTTTTTTATTAGATTACATTTAATAATTGGATCATATGATCCAATCCATAAAGTTGCCATATTAGATTTTCGCCATGGGTTTTTGGGTTCTATGTAAACTCCAGCTTCATAACTTAACCATCCGATCCAAAATCCTTTTTCAATATTTTTTAAATTATTAAATGGATTATTAGTTTTGTCTAAGTTATTGATATCTCTTGATTGGATTATTTTTTTAGGTTGAATTCCTATTATTGACCATTCTCCATTTTCTTTGCCATCACTGTCTAGCCAAGCTAATCCTTTATCTCCGAATTTTTTTGTTAGATGGTGCGTAATCAGTGCTGGATCCATCCATTTTTCTAGAATTAATTTTTTTATTTTCATTTTTTATTATTGTTATTAAGCCATTTATCATAAGCGGCATTTCTAATTCTGCAGCTATCACACTTACCGCATGGTTTTGAATTACCCGAATAACAACTCCATGTTTTATCTAAAGGGACATGATTATCAAAAGCTAATTTAATAATTTCCTCTTTATTTAAATCTAATAGTGGTGTCCAAAGTTTTATTGGATTATTTTCTCTTCCTCTTTTATTAGCTAAATCTGCTAATTCTTGAAATTTTTTAATGTAGTCAGGTCTGCAATCTGGATAACCAGAATAATCTAATGCATTAACTCCTAATCCTATAAAATCAGCATCTATTGCTTCGGCATAACTTAGTGCAACGGAAATAAATATAGTATTTCTCCCAGGAACATAAGTATTAGGAATTTTATTAGTTTGTACTCCTTCTATAGGAATATTTTTTTGAATATCAGTTAATGACGAGCCTCCCCATAAAGATAAGTCAAGCTTAATGATTTTAAATTCTTCGATATCAAAGTGTTTTGCAATTATCGATGCAGAATTTAATTCTTTTTTATGACGTTGACCATAGTCAAATGAAAGGCCAAAAATTTTAGCTTCGGATTTTTTTGCGATACCAGTAACTGTAGACGAATCTAAACCTCCAGATAATAAAACTACTATCGATTTATTTTTGAGATTCATATGATTTCAATTAATTTTTAAGTATTTGTGAGTTTGAAGGCTCAATTTCCAATCTGGATTATTTTTTACAAAATCAATAGCAAGAGAAAACCCATTCGCATTGTTCCATGCTGGCTGTAAATAAAAAAGTTTATCTTCTTTGTTTAACCCATCTTTGCTTTTAGAGTGTTGATATTGTTTTAAAGTTTCTTTTTTTATTTGAATAGCAAATTCAATATCCTCTATTTCATTTATGATTATTTTGATTTCATTACAGTGTTTTAAGAAATAATTTTTTGGAGGTGAGTGTCTTTTAGGAGATAAAGTAATCCAGTCATAGCTTCCTGATATCGAATTAACTCCACTTGTCTCAATATGAATCTTCATTGGATTTTGTTCTTCCCCCATCGTCATTTTTTTTATGGCTTTGCAAAAATTATCCAAGTTATGTTGTAAAGGTTCTCCACCTGTAATAACGCAAAAAGATGCTCCTTTTGCTCTGGCAATTTTTATGTGATCTATTATTTTTTCAATTGATATAGAAGGGTGTTTTTTCTCGTCCCATGAATTCTTCGTATCGCACCACCAACATCCAACTTTACATCCGGCTAATCTTACAAAACAAGCACTTTTCCCAGCGTGATAACCTTCACCTTGTAATGAATGAAATTGTTCGACTAAGGGTAAAAAATTTGTCATTTTCATTCAAAAAAATAAAGAATATTAATTTGATTGAGTTAACTTATCTTGAGAGGCTTTTATTAAACCTTTAAATAAAGGATGAGGTTTTCCAGGTCGTGATAAAAATTCAGGATGATATTGACATGCTAAGAAGTATGGATGATTTTCTAATTCAATTAACTCAACTAATCTGCCATCTGGTGATGTACCACTAATTTTGTATCCAGAATCTAAAAAACTTTGTTTGTAGTAATTATTAAATTCGTATCTATGTCGATGTCTCTCATAAATAACATCTTCAGCATATAAGTTTTTACCAGTTGTATTTTTTGTCAATCTACATGGGTAAACTCCAAGTCTCATCGTTCCACCTAAATCAACTATATCTTCTTGTTCTGGTAATAAATGTATCACTGGATTGGGAGTGTTTGGGTCTAGTTCTGAACTAGATGCATCCGGAAGATTAGCTACATTCCTAGCCCATTCTATAACTGCACATTGCATACCAAGGCATAAACCTAAAAATGGAATTTTATTTTCTCTTGCGAATTTTATTGCCGAAATTTTTCCATTTACTCCTCTATTGCCAAATCCCCCTGGTACGACAATCGCATCAACTTCATTTAAGTAAGTTTCTGCTGAATTTTTTTCTATCATTTCAGCACTTACCCAATGTAAATCTAATAAAGCCTTTTGTTCAATGCATGCATGTCTTAAAGCTTCAACAACGGATAAATATGCATCTCCAAGTTCAATGTATTTACCTACGAGAGCAACTTTGATTGGAGCTCCAGGATTTCTTAGATTGTGTATTAGTTGTTCCCAATTTTTCAAATCACATTTTTTATCTTCAAGTTCTAAATACTTCAGGGTTTCTTTGCATAACCCTTCTTTTTTTAAAGAAAGAGGTACAGAATAAATACTGTCTGCATCTAAAGCTTCAATCACAGAGTTGATACTAACCCCGCAAAAACCACTAAGCTTCTTTTTAAGAGCTGCATTGATAGATTTATCACTGCGGCATACAAGTAAATCTGGCTGAATTCCAATTGATCTTAATTCTTTCACTGAATGTTGTGTTGGTTTAGTTTTTATTTCGCCAGAGGTTTTGATGTAAGGAAGTAATGTTACGTGTATGTATGCAACATCGTTCTTATTGACATCATTTTTGAATTCTCTTATTGCCTCTAAAAAAGGTAGAGATTCAATATCACCAACTGTCCCACCAATTTCAGTAATAATTATATCTGCATTACTGTTGGAGGCTACTCTATGAATTCTCTCCCTTATTTCTCCCGTTATGTGAGGTATTACTTGTACAGTTCCACCGTTATAACTACCTCTTCTTTCTTTATTGATAACTGCTTGATAAATAGATCCCGTAGTCACACTATTTAACCTAGTCATTGCAGTATCAGTAAATCTTTCGTAGTGACCTAAATCTAAATCTGTTTCAGCCCCATCTTCAGTCACAAATACTTCTCCATGTTGGAAAGGGCTCATTGTTCCTGGATCAACATTTAGATATGGATCTAGTTTTAATATTGAAACACTATATCCTCTAGACTTTAATAATCTTCCTAAGCTTGCAGCTACAATTCCTTTACCAATGCTAGAAACTACTCCTCCGGTGACAAATACAAATTTTGACATTAAATATTTTTAATTAAGCACAGCCTCCTTATATTTTATTTAAACAAAAAACTTTTAGAACATCCATATATATTCTTATTCATCAATTGTTATTTCAATATCTAATTCTTTTAATTGTGATTCAGAGACATTTGAAGGTGCATTTGTGAGAAGACATTTTGCTTGTTGATTTTTTGGAAAAGCAATGGTTTCTCTGATTGAATCTGCACCAATGATCAGCATGGTAATACGATCCAATCCAAACGCTATTCCACCATGAGGGGGAGCACCCATTTCTAGTGCTTCTATTAAAAATCCAAATTTTTCATCAATCTCTTTATCAGTAAGTCCTACCGTTCTCAAAACTTCTCTTTGTAAGTTCGCTTCATGAATACGTAAAGAGCCACCCCCTAACTCCAATCCATTAAGAACTAAGTCATAAGCATTTGCTGTAGAGCTCTCAATTTCTTTTTTCAAGTTTTCATAATCTTTAAATTTTATATTTTTTGGAGAACAAAAAGGATGATGTAAAGCTTCATATCTATTTTCCTCTTCATTTCTCTCAAACATAGGGAAGTCTGTTACCCATAAGAAATTCCATTTACTTTTATCAATGAGATTTAAGTCCTTTGCGATATATTGTCTAACCCTATCTAATGACTGATTGACAATTTGTTTATCTCCAGCTCCTAAGAGGATTAAGTCTCCATCTTTTGCTTCCGTGATTTTTAAAATATCAGCTATATGCTTTTCACTTAAATTATTTTTAATTGCCCCAATAGTCTCAAGCTCATCTCCTTTGACCCTTATAAAGGCCAAACCACCAGCTCCGGCATCTTGAGCCACTTGGAAGATATCGCCTCCTGGTTTAATTCTTACGTTGCTAATACTTGAATTACCTCCTTTGACTGTTATGGATTTTATATAACCTCCAGACTTAATTGCCTTGGTGAAAATATTAAATCCAATATCACCTAATACTCCTCCTAAATCTTTTAATAACATTTGATATCTTGTATCTGGTCTATCAGTTCCGTAATTATCCATTGCTGTCTGCCATGACATTCTTGGAAAAGCATTATTAAAATTAATATTTAACACTTCTTTCCATATTTTTTTTATGAGACTTTCATTAAAAGAAATTATTTCTTCTTCATTAATAAAGCTCATCTCTATATCTAATTGTGTAAACTCTGGCTGTCTATCTGCCCTTAAGTCTTCATCACGGAAGCATTTTGCGATTTGATAATACTTATCTAAGCCCCCAACCATTAAAAGTTGTTTAAATAACTGTGGAGATTGGGGTAGAGCAAAAAATGCTCCATTTGAAAGACGCGCAGGAACAAGAAAATCGCGAGCGCCTTCTGGTGTTGATTTTGTAAGTAGTGGGGTCTCTACTTCAGTAAATCCAAAATTATCAAGAAATTCTCTAGCAACTTTAATAATCTTGTGTCTTGTTTTTAAATTTTCTAGTAATTTACCCCTTCTTAAATCAAGGTATCTATATTTTAATCTTAGTTCTTCTTTTGTATTTTCATAATCATGTATAGACACTGGAAAAGGTAGGTTTTTTTTAATTTGGTTGAGAATTTGCAAATCTTTAACCTTAAGCTCTAACTCTCCAGTACTTAAATTTTTATTTATTGAATCTTTTGGTCTTTCATTAATAATTCCGCTAACCATTATTACCGTCTCATTTCTTAGAGTTTCTGCCTGTTTAAATAGATTTGCTCCATCATCGGGGTTAATTGTTATTTGTAAGAATCCACTATGGTCTCTTAAATCAATAAAAATTACACCACCATGATCTCTTCTTCTATCTACCCATCCGCATAGATTAACTAATTTACCAATATCTGTATTATTGAGTTCTTCACAAATTTTGTTTCTCATCTAAGTATGATTTATTTATCAATAACTTATAATAATTCTTTGAGGGCAAATTTAGTTAATAATTCTTTTTATAAAACGCTCTTTTTGTTATAACCCCTTTAAATTTTTTACCTCTTATTAATATTTGAACTTCATTATTTATTAAGGCATGCGAAGTATGGATGTATGCAAAAGCTATAGCTTTTTGTTTAGTTGGAGACCAACTGCCGCTAGTGATAGTTCCAATATTCTCTCCATCTTTTATTACTGCGCAACCTTTTCTCCCTATTGCTTTACCTTCTATAGAGAGACCAACTAACTTTTTTTGAATACCTAATCTTGACTGCTCTTCAAGAAATCTTCTTCCAAAGAATTCGTGATTATTTTCTAGATGTACTAGCCATCCTAACCCTGCTTCATATGGAGAAGTTTCTTCATTTATGTCTTGGCCATAAAGATGCATGCCTGCTTCTAATCTCAGAGTATCTCTAGCTCCTAACCCACAAGGCGCAACATTTTTGGAAATTAAGAAATCCCATAAATTAATTGCTGCTTTTTTAGATAAAAGTATTTCTAAACCATTTTCCCCTGTATATCCCGTCTTTGAAAAGAAAATTTTTTCTTTAGGCGAAATATGTTCAAAAATTTTATATTCGCATCCAAAGTTAGGGATATGTGAGATAGAAGATTCAATCCATTCTTCAAATAAATTGAATGAGTTTCTTCCCTGTAGTGCTAAAAGTACTTTGTCTTTTTTAAAGTTTGTTATCGAAATTTCATATTTAGTTAAATTATTTTTTATCCACTGAAAATCCTCTTCATATCTACTCGCATTAACTATTAACAATAATTCTGATATGTTATTTTCTTGTATACCAAGGTCATAAATTATTAAGTCATCTATTATTCCTCCTTTATCATTGAGCATTACTGTATAAAGACCCTGACCTTCAGAAAAGAAGTATAAATTAGTAGGAAAAAGTTTTTGAATATAATCCTTTGGATTGATTCCCTTAACAGATATCACACCCATGTGAGAAATATCAAATAATCCTGCTGAAGATCTGACTGATTCATGCTCTTTAATTAATCCTGAAAATGATATTGGCATTTCCCAACCTGCAAAATTCACTAATTTTGCATTTGATTCAGCATATTTTGAATAAAGAGGACTTTTTCGCAAATCCATGAAATATTTAGTTTTTATTTAGTATTTTTACACTGTAGTTTAGAAATTTTTTATTGCATATTTTCTAATGACAAAATTAAGCTTCTAAGTACTTTGGCTGCAACTATGCTACTTACTCCGCTTTTATCAATTTCTGGAGACAATTCCACAATATCTGAAGCCACAATTCTAAAGTCTTTTAAAGTTTTCAGTATTTCTTCAAAGTCATTCCAAAAAAATCCTCCTGGTTCTGGAGTGCCCGTCCCAGCTAATAAACTTGGATCAAACCAGTCTAAATCTATTGTTAGATAGATTGGAGACTTAGCGTATGGTAGAAGAGCTTGTTTTAGCTCATGTGCATTTCCGCCTGGACAAAAATTAACTAATTGGTTGTTGTCATGCATTATTTCAAATTCTTCTTTAGTGCCACTTCTTATCCCTACTTGCAAAATTTTCTTTTCAGGTAGCACTTCTAAGCATCTTTTCATAGTACAAGCATGACTATGTTCATTTCCCATATATGATTCTCTTAAATCTGCATGAGCATCAAGTTGTACCAATATCAAATCTGGATATTTTTTTACTAATGCTTCAATAGCACCTCTTGTAATAGAGTGTTCGCCTCCAAGCATGATAGGACTAAGGCGTTTACTAATTAAATAATTTGTTGCTGATTTAACCCATTCAATAACGGACTTTGAGTCATTTTTATCAATTAGTATTGATCCAAAATCAACATACATAATATCTTCTAAGTCTTTTTTTATTTTTGGACAATATGTTTCTAAACAAGAACTGACTTGTCTTATTGCTTCTGGACCAAATCTTGCTCCTGGTTTAAACGAACATGTCCCGTCATAATTAGCTCCAAATATACCAATTGAGCAATTCTCAGGACTTCTTTTTGCTCCCATGTAAATTGCATTTTCGTTATCAAATAAATTTTTTGTCATCTTATAAATCTAGTTCTTTTACAATTTTATTTGGCATCATTTTAAATGCTGCATTTTGAAAATTTAAATTCCAAATTTCACATCCTTTTTCTATTTTTAGGGCTTCCACATAATTTATTTTTGATAAATTTATATCTTCTGAAGAAGCGAATGTCCAGCTCCAAATACCGCTTGGATATATAGGCACAAAGGAATACATAGTTTTAGATACTTTAAATATATTTTTTAGGGTTTTCAAAATATTTATGTGAATATTTTTGAAGGATTCAGGAGATTCGCTTTGCGTTGCTAATATCCCCTTTGGTGTAAGTATTCTTTTACATTCTTCATAAAAAGAATCTGAAAATAATAAATTCGAAAATTCTGAGGGATCTGAACAATCTATAAGTATAACGTCGTAAAAATTATCTCTTGTTTTTTTAACCCATTGAACACCATCATCAACATGTATTTTTAATCTTTTGTCATTCCATGCTTCGCCTCCAATTTTTTTTAGGAATTTTTTAGATATTTTGATTACCTCCTCATCAATTTCTATTAGATCAATTTTTGATATTTGAGAATATTTAACGCATTCTCTTAAAGTACCACCGTCCCCACCGCCAATAATTAGTACATTAGATATTTCATCAATGCTACTTAGTGCAGGATGTACAAGACACTCATGATAATATTTCTCGTCTTTTAATGATGTCATCCAGCAACCATCTAGCATTAAAGCTCTGCCATAGTATTCATTTTCAATAACAATAATTTCTTGATATTTTGAGGTTTTTTTAATTAGAATTTTCCCATTCAAGCCAAATCTTGAGCCTTGATGATATTCATCTATCCATGTTTTAATATTTGTCATTTGCTTTTAGGAAATTTTCCCGCCAGTTTTTGTTTGGCTATTTGCCAAAGCCGTTGAAAGTCTTTGGGAGATTGTTTTTTAATATTATCTCCTGCATGCTCTTCGACGATAGAAAATCTGTCTAAAAATTTTTTATTAGTTTTTTGAAGAGCTGATTCAGGATTTATTTTTAAAAAGTTTGAGATATTAAGAAGGGTGAAGTAAATATCCCCAAATTCATTTTGTATATCTGAATCATTTTTACTCTTAATTGCTTCTTTTAATTCATTAATTTCTTCTTCTAACTTTTCAAAAATTTGATCGGTACTTTCCCATTTAAAGCCATATTTTTTAACAACATTTGTAATTTTATCTGTTGCTATCGTTGGAGGTAAATTTTTAATTTGTAAATTTAAATTTCTACTAATTGATGATTCCATATGCGGTGCTTCTTTTTCTGAATTTTTAATACTTTCCCAAATCTGTTGTGATTTTTTAAATGATACTTTTTCTTTTTTGTTAAAAATATATGGATGTCTATTAATAATTTTCTTATTTAGATTTTTTATAACATCATTTAGTGCAAATTCTTTTTCTTCGAAACCAATTTCGGCATGAAGCATAACTTGTAATAAAAGATCTCCTAACTCTTCACATATGTTATCTGCATTTTTTTCATATATCGCATCTATAAATTCATTAATTTCTTCATACAAAAATGGGATCAACGAAATATGAGACTGTATTTTCTGCCATGGGCAGCCCCAAGTTTTATCTTTTAATGCTTTGATATTAGATATTAAAATTTTAAAACTATTTATAGTCTCTAAATCGGAATTGTTTTCCAATTTATATCTATTGTTTAAGGACATAGGATATATCTTAGTAATTAAATTTTGCCTCAATCATGAAATATTTAAATACTTAGTATAAATTTTTCAACTTCATCTATTAGAATGAATTATTATAAGGGCGATTAGCTCAGCGGTAGAGCGCCTGCCTTACAAGCAGGATGTCCCTGGTTCGAACCCTGGATCGCCCATTTATTATTTTTCTAATGACTGAGATCGTCAATCTTTCAATCAGTCAAAGCGCTGCTTCAGAATTATCTAGGCAAGCTTCTTTTGGAGGTTCTCCAGGAGAAATGTCGATTGATTTGGTAGAGGATAAAAATTGTTCAGAAGGATGGATGCATATTAAATTAAGGCCAGGAAGATGTAATGGATCTCCAATTTCAAGAACTGAAGGAGTAACTTTATATGCAGATGTGAAAAAGTTTAATTTACTGAAAGATTTAAAATTAGATTATTACGGTGATTTGAGCGGCGGTGGATTTCTTATTTCAACACCAAAAAATGCAAAACGTTGTTCTTGTGGTTCTGGCTTCAAACTTTTGTAGAGTGGATGTGTCTTTTTTTGCAAACTAATATTATTTTCATTATTTGTCTCCTCTCAAGATAAAATAAACAAAAAGTTTATTGAAATAAAATTTGCCCATGACAGAGATAAATGATCAATTATCTTTAGAGAATTATTCACCTTGTGAAGTAGAGAAAAAGTGGCAAGAAAAATGGGAAAGTCTAAAGGCGTTTAGTCCTAACCCGGAGGATGATGGGGAGCCTTTTTGTGTAGTTATTCCGCCACCAAATGTAACTGGATCTTTGCATATGGGGCATGCATTTAATACTTCTTTGATAGATGTTGTAGTACGTTTTCAAAGGCTTTTAGGTAAGAATGTTTTGTGTTTGCCAGGAACTGATCATGCTTCAATAGCTGTTCAAACTATTCTTGAAAAACAATTAAAAAGTGAAGGCAAAACAAGTGAGGATATTGGAAGAGATGAATTTCTTAAAAGAGCATGGAACTGGAAAGAACAAAGTGGTGGAAGAATAGTTTCTCAGTTAAAAAGGATAGGATATTCAGTTGACTGGACTAGAGAGAGATTTACTCTTGATCAAAAATTAAATGAAGCAGTTATTGAGGCTTTTAATATTCTCTATAAAAAGAATTTAATTTATAGAGGCGAATATTTGGTTAATTGGTGCCCTGAATCTCAATCGGCCGTAAGTGATCTTGAAGTTGAAATGCAAGAAGTAAATGGTCATTTATGGCATTTTAAATACCCTTTAATTTCTGAAAGTGGTGAGCAGTTAGAGAAGTACTTAGAAGTTGCAACAACAAGACCAGAAACTCTTTTGGGTGATACTGCTGTGGCAGTTAATCCTGATGATGATAGATATAAAGAATTTATTGGTTTCAAAGTAAAAGTCCCTTTCGTTGATAGAGAAATACCTATTATCGCTGATTCACATGTTGATAAAGATTTTGGTACAGGTTGTGTGAAGGTTACTCCAGCCCATGATCCAAATGATTTTGCAATAGGAAAAAGGCATAATTTAAAACAGATTAATGTAATGAACAAAGATGGAACTTTAAATATTAATGCAGGTATTTTTCAAAACTTAGATAGATATAAGGCTAGAAAAAAAATTATCAAAGAACTGGATAACTTAGGCCTTTTGACAAAGATAGAGGATTATAAACATACTGTTCCTTTTTCTGATAGAGGTAAGGTGCCAATTGAACCTTTATTGTCAACACAATGGTTTTTGAATATGGATGATATATCGCAAGGATGTCTTAATGCAATTGAATCTAAAAAACCATTGTTTATTCCTCCACGGTGGGAGAAAGTCTATAAGGATTGGTTAGAGAATATTAATGATTGGTGTATCAGTCGACAATTATGGTGGGGGCACCAAATACCAGCATGGTATGTATTAGATGAGTCTCAAGACTCGATAGAACAAAATACTCCATATATCGTTGCAAGAAATGAAGAAGATGCCTTAATCGAAGCTAATAAAAAGTTTGGATTAAATATTAAATTGGTTCGTGATAAAGATGTTTTGGATACATGGTTTTCAAGTGGTTTATGGCCTTTCTCAACCCTTGGTTGGCCCAATACAAATCATCCGGATTTTAAAAAATGGTATCCAAATAATGTTCTTGTTACTGGTTTCGATATTATTTTCTTCTGGGTGGCCAGAATGACAATGATGGGTAATACTTTTACGAATAATATTCCTTTTATGGATGTTTATATTCATGGTCTAGTTCGAGATGAAAACAATAAAAAAATGAGTAAAAGTTCAGGTAATGGCATTGATCCAATACTATTAATTGATAAATATGGTTCTGATGCTCTACGATTTGCTTTAATTCGAGAAGTTGCAGGCGCTGGACAAGATATCCGGCTTGATTTTGATAGGAAAAAAGATACATCTTCAACTGTTGAAGCTTCAAGAAATTTTGCGAATAAATTATGGAATGCAACTAAATTTGTCTTAATTAATAAAACTTCTAACAATAATTACTCGCTTAATGAGAGTGATGAAGCTTCTTTAGAGTTATGTGATAAGTGGATTTTATCGAAATTGAATCAGGTAAATATAAAAGTCGCTGCTTTGTTGAAAGAATATAAATTGGGAGAATCTGCGAAACTTCTATATGAATTTGCATGGAATGATTTTTGTGACTGGTATGTAGAATTTGCTAAACAAAGGTTTAATAATAAAGAGACAAAAAATAGACAAATATCTGAAAAAGTTTTAATAAAAGTGCTCAATGATATTTTGGTAATGATTCATCCTTTTATGCCGCACATTACTGAGGAACTTTGGCATGCACTGCTATTGAAACCAGATAATGCATTATTATCTCTTCAAAAATGGCCAATTCACGAAAATAAATTTGTTGATAATAAGCTTGATAATTCCTTTCAGCAACTCTTTGAAATTATTAGGTTGATTAGAAATTTAAGAGCTGAATTAGGTCTTAAGCCATCAGAAAAAGGTCCTGTATATTTAATTTCAGACAATAATGAATTGATTGATTTTTTAAAAACTTTAGTTGACGATATTCAAACCTTAACTAAATCTTCTGAAGTATTTATTTTTAAAACTAATGCTGTTGATAAAAAAGAGTTCTCTAAATCTTTTTCTGGGATAATTAGTGGTTTAGAGGTTTACTTACCTTTTCAGGATTTTGTAAATATAGATGCATTAAAGGATAGGTTAACCAAGGATTTAAAAAAAGTGACTATTGAATTAGAAAATTTAAATAAGAGATTATCTAATAAAAATTTCGTTGATAAGGCTCCAAAAAATATTGTCGATGAATGCAGATTTAAATTAAATGAGGGTACGTTGCAAAAGGAGACAATTACTAAAAAACTCGAACTATTGAATTAAGAATGAATATAGTCCTAGAAAATATTTATAATTTGTCTTTTTTTAATACTGGAATTGGCATCTTATCGTTTGTTTGTATTTATATTTTAATTGTTTTATTAATACTTCCAGCTTCTTGGTTATCTTTATTATCAGGTTTTTTATATGGCTCATATTTAGGATCAATTATCGTTTTCATTTCCGCTTCCATTGGGGCATCAGCAGCATTTTTTTTATCAAAAACTTTTTTTGCAAAAAAGCTAAAAAACCTTTTCAGCCGTTATCCAAAATTAAGTATTATGGAAAAAATTGTAGAAAAAGGGGGATTTAAATTAATTTTTTTAGCGAGATTATCTCCGATATTTCCCTTCAGTATTCTAAATTATTTTTATGGTTTGAATAATATTAAATTTAGAGATTTCTTTCTTGGCCTTCTTGGAATTATTCCAGGAACTTTTCTTTATTGCTCAATAGGTAGTTTGGCAAAAAGTCTCCAGGAGTTAAAAAATGTGCAATCCCCAAATAATTTATATATGACTCTCATTGGTGTTGTCTCAACTTCTTTAGTTGTATATTTTTTAGCTAAATACTCTAAAGAATATTTTGAAAATTCCTAAGAATTTAATCTTTAATATTCCAATCTTTTATAGATGCAATTAAGATAAACCAAAATAATCTAACTTTACCCAACAAAGTTTTATTGGTTTCTAATTCAATATATTTTGCTTGTCCACAGGGTGTTTTTATGTAGTTGAAAACTTTTTTCTTTGTCATAAAATTGCAAAAAATACTGATAATTATTCTTATATTTTACAGCTAAGATTTTAAGTTTTTTAATAAAAACCACATTTTTATTGACTACTTTATTCAAGAGCACTTTTTAAAATTTAAATTTTTTCTCCAGATTTAAATCCTCTAAAGCATTTGAATCTAGGAAACCTAAGACTAAAAGCCACTGCATCCTTTGATTTTGTTTTAGCATCAGCTCTGATTTCTACAAGTTGACCAACGAGATGATTACGTTTTGACCAGTATTCTTCACGTTGTATATCACTAAATCCGCTTCCGCAACTAAGACTGTATTCATACCCATCATCCTCTCCTTCTACTAGGATTGCTCCCAGCCTACCTTTATTACGACCTGTACCTTCCTCAACCGATACAACTTTTAAAGTGACTTCAATGAAAGGTTTAGCTTTTAACCAACTGTGTGTTCTTTTACATTCATAGATAGCATCAGGGTCTTTAATCATTACTCCTTCATATCCACCCTCCACGGCAGATTTATTAAGTTGAACAAATCTTTTCTGTCCCTCAATAGTGTCGAGATCTACATTTTCCCATTCAAGTGATTGTATATGTTTTAGATGCATAGAATGTTTTGCTACCCATTCTTTTACTAATAAACTTCTTCTAGTTTGACTAGTATTCCACCTTCCTTTTTGAAAGTTTTCAAGGGGACATAAGTCAAATAGGTGGAGAACTGCGTCTTTGGTTTGTTTACCATCTTTTCTATGGACCTGTTTCATTAAATCTTGAAAGTTAGAGCTCATTACTTCACCATCGAGTACTAAGTCATAAGGTGCTGGGTCTTCTTTTAAGACGTTTTCTATTTCTGAGATAATATGACCAAAATTATGAAATTGTTTCCCATTGCGAGAAAACATTTCTACTTTATTTCGTCTAATAATAGTTAAGACGCGTACACCATCTAATTTGATTTCAATTTGCTTTTTTCCTATCATTTTTTTTTCATGATTTGCACTGTCATGAGCTAGAGGACAAGAAAAAATAGGTATACAATATTTCGGAAATTTATTTGCTATCTTGTTTATTGTTTTTTCAGATACACCACATCTAAGATCTTTAATTAAAATTCGTCTATAAAATCCATTCCACTCTTCTTTTGTTGCAGATTCCATAGCCTCAAGAATTGCATCGCGAGCAGCGTGACCAGTAAGTTCTCTTTGAATAAGCTTATTGGCTAATTTTCTAAAATCCTCCCATAAAAAATTTTGACTTTTTTCGGACTCTTTCTCAGGAACAATTTTTACACCAAAAGTTACCAATGGATCAAGTGCCATACGGATTCCTTCAAAAAAATCATCTAAACCTTCTTCCATCGCTTTTGAGATGATTTTTTCTTTATCTAATCTACTTGGGTGTAATTCTAATTGATGTATTATTTCTTCTTTAAACAATTCTTTTTGCCTCACAAGAAATGATTAATTCACTTTAGCTATTCTGTCAATTTTCCAATCATTGTCAGTTTTTGCGAAAGTAAAATCTAATGGGAGCTCATCTTGTTTGTCTTCTGACTTTAAATTCAAGGTTATTATGATTTGATCTTCTTGGACTCTAGGTCTTCCTGATTTTAAATTTCTATATTTATTGAGGTTTAAACTTGCTAAAAATTTAAGAAAGTCTTGTCGCTTAACATGAGTTTTATAAGTTTTTGTAGTTAAACCATAAGCTGCATCAATCCTGCCAGCAGCTATTTGATCAAAAAACTTTCTTACTAATGGATTAATTCCTCTGGCGCTTATAACTAATTTGACTGCATTAAAAGTCCAAAACGAAACTAGTACTGCTCCGCCAACTAATAACGCTTTAATTCCGATATCTTTTACTAGTGTTGCATCCATGTTGATTTGAGTTTTTTATTACTTTAAGAAAAGAAATCGTTTTTGATGGCTTTTTTTGTCAAAATAATACTAACTTTAATCCAAAATGTCTGTAATTCCTCTTTTACCTTTATTTCATAGATTTAATAACCAATATTTTGAAAATTCTTTAGTGGTTGATAATCAACCTTTAGTAAAAGTTAGATGGAGTGACAATAGATTAAAAACTACTGCTGGCTTTTATAAAAGAAAACGAATTAATGGTTTTGTGGATTCTGAAATTATCTTATCGAAACCTATTTTGAGTAAATTATCTATTTGTGAAATAAACAGTACTTTATGTCATGAAATGATTCATGCATGGGTAGATAGGATATTAAAAAAAAATGAGATACATGGCCCAAATTTCTTAGCAAAAATGAATGAAATTAATGAGAAACAGAATAACTTTCAAATTTCTGTGAGGCACTCATTTCCTATTGAAAGGAGAGAATTAAAATACATAGGAACTTGTCAAAATTGTGGTGAGAAATTTTTCTACAGGAAAAGAATAAAGAATATTGCATGTAAAAAATGTTGTGTAAATTTTTTTAATGGATTATGGAATAAAAAATGTTTAATTTTGTTTGATTAAAAATATAAGATGTGTTTTTGTTTCTATATTTGGAATTATTTAATTTTTTAATGTAATTTATATTTTAAAAAGCATAATAATTTATGGATTCAAGGAGAATTAGAAATCTTAGAAATAGTTTTGATAGAAATATTGTTGATAAACAAGTTGATAAAATTTTTGAAACTGGAAGACAATTCGTTGATGGGGTATCTGGGGCTAGGCCAGGTCAAAGAAGGAACTCAGATTTTCAAAGAATAACAAGTAAGAGTGTTAAAAAAGTAGGAAAATGGGTATCAGAAAAAGTGGATTTATTTTTAGATGAAGATAATGATGATTGGAATGATGATAATTTTTACGATGATACTAGCGATATTAAGTCATTTACTAGAGAATCCAATTCTTATGAATCTACTAAACCTTATTCAAAAAGGCCTTTAGAAGCAATATCTTTAAGGCAACAAAAAAATTTACAGACAACTGAGCAAAAAAAATTACCTTATGGGAAAGAGAATCAAAACGAAGATTGGCCAGATGAAACGGATTTCAAAGTTGAAAGATGGCAAAGAGATTCAGAAAAAGAGAATAATTTATCAAGAATTCAATTAAACCAACAAGGTCAATCAAAATCAAGAAATCTTCCCAGATCAAGAAGAAGAAGAGTATAATTTTGTAAATTCTGTAATTCCTGAGTAACCTAATAAACTTTCTAAATGTGGATTGAAGACTTCTCTTATAATTGTTAGGGGTTTTTTGTCTCGAAAAAATCTATAATTTCTAGACCAGAATGGTCCTTTAAAACAAAATTGATCTTCTAACCAATTTGAATTTACAAGAGAAATTCGGTCAACTTCTCTAAACAATTCTGATCTGTCTTGTGTCAAATTCTTCCATATTGGCTCTTCTTTGGCTTTTAAATTTTCATTTACTTGTTCTGCATTCCACCAACTTTCAGCCCATGCTAGATTTTTATTATTGTTTTTAATCCATACTTGTCTTCTAATTAAGGGACCATTCAACTGATTTAATTCTTTAGGACCTTCTTGAATGTATAGAGGATCTATTTGCATTGCAATTAATTTAATTTTTGTCTCTTGATTAGTTAAAAGCTGTAGATGTCTAGTTGGACTTCCATCTCCAAGCAGCATTAATTTCCATGAACCAGATATTTCTGGGAGTGAATTTTTCACTAAAAAAGTAGAAGCTTTTTCTTCCCATAAAATTTTTGGTGACTTAAAAAGTTTATTATTCAGTGATCTGAACTATTGCTTTTAAGATGATAACTTTTTTTCGACAAAAATATTTGCCTTTTCTTTTTTTATTTCTCTTATTTTTAGCCAAACAAGTAATGCAGTTAAATCAGCTTTGCTTACTCCCGGAATTTTTGAAGCATCACCAAAATTTTTTGGCTTTATCTTATTCAAATTTTCTCTAGCTTCTAAAGATAATGTATCTATCTTTGCATAATTTATTTCTTTAGGCAGAGATTTACAGCTTTGGCGATTTATTTGTTCAATGTTGTTTTTTTGTCTTTTAAGATAACCCTCATATTTAATATCTATTTCGACACCTTGCTGTATTGAAGAAGCTATATTTTTTTCAGTTAAATTATAGTTGATTAAATCTGAATAATGAAAGTTTGGTCTTTTTAAGAGTTCTTTCAAAGTTGTTGAGCCTTTGATTTTTGATCCCGTGGCTATTTCTATTTTTCTTGCTATTTCATCCGTGTTTTTTAAACGAGTGTTTTTTAATCTTAATTTCTCTTCTTCAAGGAGTTTCATTTTTTCTTGATAGACCGACCATCTTTTCTCATCAATTAGCCCTATTTCATAACCTAATGGGGTTAATCGCCTATCTGCATTATCTCCTCTAAGGGTCAACCTGTATTCACTCCTACTAGTAAGAACTCTATATGGTTCTTTGAGATCTTTGGTAATTAAATCATTGATCATTGTTCCTATATAGCTGCTTTCTCTTGTGAAGATTATTGGATCTTTTTTGTTTAGTTTTCTTGTTGCATTGACTCCGGCAACTAATCCTTGTGCTGCTGCTTCTTCATAACCAGTTGTTCCATTAATTTGTCCAGCGCTAAATAAATATTCAATTTCTTTCGTTTCGAGTGATGTTTGGAGTTGTGTTGCAGGTATATAGTCATACTCGACAGCATAAGCTGGTCGCAACATTTTACATTCATTTAATCCAGGTAAGGTTCTCAAAAGTTCTAATTGAATATTTTCAGGTAAACCTGTAGAGAATCCTTGAACATATATTTCAGGGGTATTAATTCCTTCTGGTTCTAAGAAAATTTGATGTGATTCTTTATCAGCGAATTTAACGATTTTATCTTCAATTGATGGACAATATCTTGGCCCCTTACTATCAATAAAACCGCCGTAAATAGGAGTTAAATGTAAATTGTCTCGAATTAGTTGATGTGTTTTGGCAGTTGTTCTCGTGATATGACAACTAACTTGGGGCATATTATTTTTGATATCTGGATCGAACGAAAAATATTTATCTGCTGCAGTACTTGGTTGAATATCTAATTCATCAAAAATGATACTTCTTTTATCAACTCTTGCTGGAGTTCCTGTTTTTAAACGTTCTGTTTTGATACCAATTTCGTGCAAATTTTGAGTAAGACCTTTTGCTGCTTGTTCGCCCGATCTACCAGCTGACATTGATTTATTTCCTATCCATATTCTTCCTTCTAAGAACGTACCAGCCGTTATGATAACTGATCTTGCTGAATAATAACTACCAAAGAAAGTCTTTACACCCTTTATTCTTTTTTTTATGATTTTTTTTGAGTTCAATCCAATTTCTTCAGTTTTTGCAATATCCAGTTCAGTAATCATTGCCTCTTTTAAAAATAAATTATCTGTATTTTGTAGTATTTCAATCATCTTTTTTGAGTATTCTCTTTTATCTGTTTGAGCTCTTAATGCCCATACAGCTGGTCCTCTACTTGCATTTAATATTCTTTTTTGTATCGCTGTTTCATCAGCTAATTTACCAATAATTCCACCTAATGCATCAACTTCATGTACCAACTGACTTTTCGCGGGTCCGCCAACTGCAGGGTTGCATGGTTGCCAGGCAATCCTATCTAAATTAATTGTAAATAAGGCTGTAGAAAATCCTAATTTTGCTGTTGTTATAGCTGCTTCACATCCTGCATGTCCTCCTCCAATAACGATGATGTCAAAAGATTCATTTGTTGAGTGAAGATCTTGCATTTTAGGATAGATTTAATTAGCTAAATTCCTAAATCTCGTAAATTGAGGTTCAAATAACAATTTAACAGTTCCTACCGGTCCATTTCTATGTTTAGTGACAATGATTTCTGTAATTCCTCTATCTTCAGTCTCTGGATTATAGTATTCATCTCTATAAATCATTAATACTAAATCTGCGTCTTGTTCAATAGATCCTGATTCTCTTAGATCGCTTAACATTGGTCTTTTATTTGTTCTAGATTCTACCCCTCTACTAAGCTGAGATAAAGCAACTACTGGTACTTTTAATTCTCTGGCCATGCTTTTAAGACCTCTTGTTATTCTTGAAAGTTCTTGCACTCTATTATCAGGGGTTGTTCCCTCCATCAACTGGAGGTAATCAATCACAATTAATCCAAGTTCTTTTTTTTGTTCAGCTATTAATCTTCTGCACAGAGATCTCATCTCTAAAACGCTTAAGTTAGGCTTGTCATCTATAAATATTGGTAATTGACCTAATGAATTGATACCTTCTCCGAGTAATGGCCATTCATCTTGCTGTAATCTTCCTGTTCTTAGCCTGCCACTCTCGATTCCAACTTCCATAGAGAGTAATCTATATGTCAACTGTTCTTTACTCATTTCAAGGCTAAATACACACACAGGTAAATCTTGAGATTGTGCAACATTTTTAGCCAGATTAAGAACCATTGAAGTTTTCCCCATTGAAGGTCTTCCAGCAACAATTATTAAATCACTTCTTTGAAAACCTTGAGTCATCGCATCAAGATCGTAGAAATTTACTGGAATTCCAGCTACTGAAGTACCTAATGATCTTGACTCTATTTCGTTGAAAGTACTTGTAAGGATTTCAGCTGCTTGAGTAAGACCTTTTGAAGGTTTTTCTTGACTGATTTCAAATATTTTTTGCTCTGCTTTATCTAGAACTTCATTAGTATCTTGAGTTTGATCAAATCCTAGTTGAACCACTTCATTCCCAGATCTTATAAGTTGCCTTCGCATGAATTTGTCATTAATTAAATTAGCAACTTGTTCTATGGAAGCTGTAGAAGAAACATTTTCAACTAGTTCTACCAGTTTGCTGTTCCCTCCAATTTTTTCTAGTGATCCATTATCTGCTAACCAAGCACTCATTGATGTTAAATCAGTTGGTTTACCCTGGGTATGCAACATTAGTGCTGTTCTATAAATCTCTTGATGGGCATTTATATAAAAGGCTTCAGGTTTAATTAAGTCTGCAATTCTTCCGATCGCGTCTGGATCGAGAAGTATGCCACCAAGAACGGCTTCCTCTGCTTGAACGTTTTGAGGAGGTACTAATCCAGAATTTTCACTATTAAAATCCTTTTTAAAATTTTTATTTTGCCCATTATTCGGAAAAGGTACAGAAACCATATCTTTAATTGCTTAGATATATACTCTGGCTACTTTTCAAAATAATGCAACAAATTGATTAACTTGTTACTTCAATATTTACTTCTGCGTTTACTTCTGCATGTAATTTTATTTTTGCAGTAAAGGAACCTAAATTATGAATATCAGGAACGGTAATGTTTCTTCTATCAATTTCTTTTTTAGTTGCCGTTTCTATTGCTTCGGCAACATCTCCATTGGTAACCGTTCCAAAAAGAACACCGTCTTCTCCAACCTGTTTTTTGATAGTGAACCTACCTATTGTAGATAGTGCAGTTTGGAAATCTAAAGCTTCCTGCTTTAATTTATCAGCAGCGATTTTTTCTTTTTCTTTCTTCCTTTCAATTTGTCTAAGGACAGCTGGAGTTACATTCATTGCCTTGCCATAAGGTAATAGAAAATTTCTTGCGTATCCAGGTGCAACTTCAACTAGATCTCCTTCTTTACCTAGTGAAGCGATTGATTCAGTTAATGCGACTTGTACTCTTTTAGCCATGAAAATATTGAACAATATAATTAATAATAAGACCTAGAGGGTAACTTTACTTTTTTTGCAAGACCAAATTTCGCAAGAATCTTAATATGTTCCCATGTTATATCTATTTGACCTCTAAATAATCCTTGTTTTGCCGAGTTGGGAAATGCATGATGATTATTATGCCAACCTTCCCCAAATGTTAATGCAGCAACCCACGCATTGTTTTTAGATGAATCACCACTTTCAAATGGCGCTTTACCCCAACAATGCGTCGCGGAGTTTACTAGCCAAGTTACGTGATAAACAACCACAAGTCTCAATGGAATTCCCCAAAGAACTAAAGCCCATCCTCCAACGCCTAATTTTTGACCTATTGCGTACAAAGAGAGTCCAATAGGAATTTGTAATAATAAAAAATATTTATTTAGAAATCTATAGTATGGATCTTTGATTAAATCTGCACTTAGTTTTGGAACAGCTTTTAGTGCTTCAACGTCTTTAAACATCCAACCCATATGACTCCACCAAAACCCCCTTTTACTATTGTGATGATCTACTTCAGTATCTGAAAAAGAGTGGTGATGCCTATGTAAACCTACCCAATCTATTGGTCCATGCTGGCAACTTATAGCTCCACAGGTAGCAAAAAATCTTTCTAACCATCTTGGAACAATGAACGATTTGTGTGATAACAATCTGTGATATCCAAGAGTGACTCCTAAACAAGCAGTTACCCAGTAAAAAAATAACAGTGATACTACTGCAGGGAGACTCCAAAATTTTGGTTGTATAGCTACAAGAGAAAGAATATGAATTGCAACCATGAAAAATATCGTTCCCCAAGTTTTATGTAGTCTTGGAGGATATCTTTTTGAATGGCTGGAAGGTTCCAGTAATTTTTCTGAGAGTTCTATAACTTTTTCAGCTGGAACAGGTTTTTTTAGTTTTGCTGTTTGTTGGAAAATTACTGAATTCATGATATTGAAATACTATTTTCAAAATTACCGATATGTAATATTATCATACTATACTATTGATAAGTTTAATTATCTGTGAGTCTCGGATATCGCGATAAATTATCTAGAGGTCGAAGGGCTATGGCTCATTTGATACACCTCTGGCATGAAAGAAATGGATGGTCACACAGAGTTTTGCCATTACTTTCAGAAGTTCTTGATTTAGGTAAAGTTCACAATTCGCAAATTTCTAATCTTAGGAATGGGAAGTTATCTTCACCAGGACCTGAAGTATTTCTTGCTTTAGCTCAAGTTAATACGATTCTTGATCAAGGTATAGAAAAAATCAGGGATCGTTTAGAAAGTGATTACCCAGATTTATGGAAATCTTTGGAAGAGTCTGCATTACCCCTAAAAAATGATTCTGGTAATCCATTGTCGGCTGGGGAGTTATTCGAGATATTTTCAGGATTAAAATCTCTACCTTCATCGTTTGACTGGTACATAGAAGATGAAGAAGCTTCTGCTTTAAGTGCTGCTCTTTCAGTGCATTTCTGTCAGAATAAGGCTTGGAGATCATGTAAAATTCAGGTAATGGATGCATATGCTGTTAATAAATCTTCCCGTAGAGAACGTTTTGCTGAGGTAATAGCAGGAATTAGAGATTTTACGGCAGAAGAATTAGATGGAGAACTACTTGATTTATATGAGGCTTCCAAAAAACTTTCTTATTTTCAGGGTAGAGGACCTAATGCTTTCCTCGCAGAATTAAGAAATTTAGCTTCTGAAAAATAATATGAGTTTTCATAATTAATGACACTAAACAATAACTTAAAACTGGCTGAAAACGCTGTTCTTTCTGTCGAAGAGAGTTTGAGTAATGTTTTCCAAGAAAGGTCTAATCAGGTTTTCCATAAATTAGAAAATATTTTGACAATTTTTAAGGAAGAAAAAGTTTCTACTAGTCATTTCAATCAATCTTCTGGTAGTGGTCATAATGATATATCTAGAGAAAAAATTGATGCGGTTTTTGCAAGATTATTTCTTGCTGAAAAGGCAGCTGTGAGGATGCAATTTGTGAGTGGAACGCATGCAATAAGTTCTGTCTTATTTGGAATTCTTAGACCTGGAGATGTAATGTTATCTCTTACAGGACAACCATATGACACGTTAGAAGAAGTCATAGGAATAAGAGGAGGAGGAAAAGGCTCACTTAAAAATTTTGAGATTGAATATAAGCAAATAAATATCTGCGAGAATTTTGATTCTTTTGAAGAAAAAATTGTTCATTCTTTTAAAGAAAATTCATATAAATTAGTATTCATACAAAAAAGTTGTGGATATAGTTGGAGAAAATCCCTGACGAATCATCAGATAGAGAAAATTTTTAGTCTCATTCATTCTCTTGATCCTAAATGTATATGTTTTGTTGATAACTGTTATGGAGAGCTTGTTGAAGATAGTGAACCAATTTCTAAAGGGGCAAATATAATTGCTGGATCATTGATTAAAAATTTGGGAGGAACAATTGTTCCTACTGGTGGGTACGTTGCGGGAGATGAAGAGTTGGTTGAGATGGCATGTTCTAGATTAACCTCACCAGGTATTGGTTCTTCTGCAGGAATAAATTTTGGACTAGGAAGATTAATTTTGCAGGGTTTGTTTTTAGCACCACAAATTGTTCATGAATCACTAAAAGGTGCTGATATGGTTGCAGCAGTATTTAAAAATTTGGGATTCAAGGTTTTACCAGAGCCAGCAACTTATAGATCTGATCTTATTCAGTCAGTAAGATTGAATAATCCTTATTTGGTACAAAAAGTTTGTCAATCTTTTCAAAATTCTTCACCAGTAGATTCTTTTCTGAATGTTGTTCCATCGTCAATGGATGGATATGATTCAAAATTATTAATGGCAGGAGGTACATTTATTGAGGGCAGTACAAGTGAATTTTCTGCTGATGCTCCTCTAAGAGATCCTTACAATATTTTTGTTCAAGGTGGTTCTCATATAGCTCACATCAAAATTGCATTAATTCGATTATTATCTGAATTATTAGATGAAAAATTAATTTCAAAGGATTCTCTATCTCCTTTATCTCCTTAATCATGTCTTACCAGTTTCCAGACAACCTAAACTATGCTGATACTCATGAATATGTTTTGGAAGAAAACGGATTATTAAAAATTGGAGTTAGTGAATTTGCTATAGATCAATTAGGTGATATCGTTTTTGTTGAGTTAGCTGATCAAGGGGCGACTTTAGAGAAAGGTGAGACTTTTGGAACAATAGAATCAGTTAAGGCCGTTGAGGAAGTCTATTTACCTTTTTCAGGGGAAATAGTTTCTGTAAATGAAAGTGTTATTGAGAATCCTGAGCTTTTACAGAATGATCCGATTGGAGAAGGTTGGTTAGTCATTTTAAAACCAGAATTAAAAGCATCAATTGCTGATTTGATGACTTCTGAGGAATATCAATCAAAGGTTGTACCAAAATAAGGCAAATTTTTTAAAACGAGCTATTTTAAAGAAAAATATTTTAATATGACATCCAAATTTGGGTCCGATTTGTTTATAGATAGACATCTCGGGTTAGGAGATAATGATGAAAGAATTATGCTGAACAAGCTTGGTTTTAATAATATTGACCAATTTATAAATCAAGTTATTCCTGAAGATATTCGGTTTAAAGATAAATCTTCAGAAATATTGCCCCAAGGTTGTTCAGAAATTGAGGCTTTAAATGAATTAGAAGAGATTGCGAAGAAGAATACCAAAATGAGATCACTAATAGGCCTTGGTTACTATGGCAATCACATGCCTAAAGTAATTCAAAGACATGTTCTTGAAAATCCTAGGTGGTACACATCTTATACTCCATATCAAGCAGAAATTGCGCAAGGAAGATTAGAAGCTTTATTTAATTTTCAAACTATTGTTTGTGAACTAACAGGATTCCCTGTCGCCAATGCATCTTTGTTAGATGAGGGGACTGCTGCTGCAGAAGCTATGGCCATGAGTTTTGCTGCAAGAAAAAATAAATCTTCAAAAGTGTACTTAGTAGAATCAAATGTTTTTGATCATACTTTTAATGTTTTACAAACCAGAGCAAAACCTTTGGGAATATTCTTAAAACGCTTTACTCAAAGTAACCTTCCTAATCATGATGATGTCTTTGGAATTTTGTTGCAATTACCCGGTAAAAATGGCGAATTATTTGACCCCACATTCTTAATATCCCAAGCACATAGATCAGAAATTATTGTATCGGCTTGTATTGATCCATTGGCACAAGTCTTAATTAAACCAATTTCTGAATTTGGTGTTGATGTAGCAGTGGGTAGTATGCAAAGATTTGGTGTTCCAATGGGTTTTGGTGGCCCTCATGCCGCATATTTTGCATGTAGCGAAAAATATAAAAGGCTGATACCTGGAAGAATTGTTGGGCAAACTCTCTCTAAAAATGGAGAAAAGTCTTTAAGACTAGCATTGCAAACAAGAGAGCAACATATTAGAAGGGAGAAGGCCACAAGTAATATTTGTACTGCTCAATCTTTATTAGCCATAATTTCTTCTTTTTATGCTATTTATCATGGCCCCTCTGGATTAACGCAAATTGCTAAGAGATTAGTGGAGTTGAGAATAAACTTAGAATCATGTTTGGTTGATTTAGGTTTTGATATACCTGATGGGATTAGATTTGATAGTGTAGATGTTTATTCTGAGCATTCCCAAAAGATCCATAATGAAGCGTTAAAAAACGGCTTTAACTTTAGAATTTTGCCCTTGGGATCAACTATTGAAGATTCAACTGGCTTTGGGATCTCTTTAGATGAGCTTAGTAATGAAAAAGAAATCAAAGATATTTTGACTTTCATAGCGAACCTCATAGAAAAAAAAGAAGATTTAGAGCATATAAAATTTGATAAAGGATTTCATCTTGAAAGTTTAGCTCTGAGATCCACTGAATGGATGCAGCAAGATATATTCACTAATTATCAAAGTGAAACTGAATTAATGAGATATATATACCGACTTGCTGAAAAAGATTTTTCTTTGGTAGATGGAATGATGCCATTAGGAAGTTGTACCATGAAGTTAAATTCTGCAGCAGAGTTAAATCCAGTCTCTTGGGCTAATTTATCTTCTATCCATCCTTTTTCTCCGTCAGATCAAACTAAGGGGTATTCAAAAATAATATCTGACCTAGAAAAATGGATAAGTGATATTGTTGGTTTAAAATCAGTTTCTTTTCAACCAAATGCAGGTTCTCAAGGAGAGTTTGCGGGTTTATTGGCAATAAATTCTTATTTTGAATCAAAAGGCGAACTTTTAAGAAAAAAATGTTTAATTCCTAAAAGTGCTCATGGAACCAATCCTGCTAGTGCAGTTATGGCAGGTTTTGATGTTTTAACTGTTGAATGTGATGACGAAGGAAATATTGATTTTCAAGATTTGTCGACCAAGGTCAAGAAATTTGATAACCAAATCGGAGCTCTTATGTTGACCTATCCTTCTACTCATGGAGTTTTTGAATTACAAATTAGAAAGATATGTGAATTAATTCATTCTGTTGGAGGATTTGTCTATTTAGATGGAGCAAATTTGAATGCTCAGGTTGGATTATGTAAACCCGGGGACTATGGTGTTGATGTTTGTCATTTGAATTTACATAAAACATTCTGTATTCCACATGGTGGCGGTGGTCCAGGAGTTGGTCCAGTAGCGGCATCAGAAACTTTAAGCCCATTTCTTCCTACTCATTCGTTAATTGATAATAATTTCTTTAATAGTTCCAATTTCGTATCTTCCGCCAAGAATGGGAGTGCAAGTATTCTTCCAATAAGTTGGATGTATATAAAAATGGCTGGTCTTAGTGGTTTAAGAAAAGCAACTTCGCATGCAATTTTATCTGCAAATTATATTGCGCATTCTTTAAAGCATAAATTTAAGATTCTTTATAAAGGAAAAAATAATTTTGTCGCACATGAATGTATTTTAGATTTTAGAGATTTAAAATCCAAAACCGGTTTGAGTGTAAATGATTTAGCTAAAAGATTAATAGATTATAGTTTTCATGCCCCAACTATAAGTTGGCCTGTTCCAGAGACCATAATGATAGAGCCTACCGAAAGTGAAGGTTTGGCAGAATTAGATAGATTTTGTGAGGCTATGCTATTGATCGGAGAAGAAATCAGTGAAATAGAAAATAATATTGAATTAAAAAATAATAATGTAATAAGTAATGCTCCCCATACGCTTAAAGAGTTGATTGCTGATAATTGGCATTATCCTTATTCTAAAGAAAAAGCTTCTTTTCCTTATAAAACTCCTACAACTATAAAGTTTTGGTCCACAGTTTCTAGGATTAATAATGCATACGGCGATCGCAATTTAATTTGTTCTTGTAATGTAAATCAAGGAGAGACGTTAGAAGAAAAAAAATGTGCTTAAAAGACTAGCGTACTTGTGTTTACTTGGTTATTATCAATGTGAATAAAAATTTAATATTTTCTTATAGAATTTTTTTAAATTTTTTTATTAAAATATTCGAGCATCAAATTTTTTGGGGTATTTGAAGCTATGACCAAAGATTTTCAATCTGGTAATGTTAAGCACCTGCCAGTTAAAAATGTTGACTTACCAAACTTTGTCAATAATTTTTCAGAAGATAACTCAAATATTTGTTCCATTGAGGGAACTAACGTTATAAGAGTACCTTTTGGTAAAAAATTTCCAAAGAAAAAAAGGCCTGAAAAGAATCAAAATATCGCTACTTTAATACTACCTTTAAGTTCGTATAGTAATCCTACGCCTCCACACGTAGCATAATTAAGATTAAGTTTAATCTAATTCTTTGAGAGTATTTGAATAATAATTTTGTAGTTGTAAAGTTGCTTGATTCCAGTCCCATTTTTCAGCTTCATTTCGTGCCTCTTTCCTCATAACTTCTCTTTGATCTTCATTCTCTAGAATTTTTTTTGTCGCTTCAATCAAACTTTGTACCCCATTATCTTTTTCATCAGGATCATATAAACAACCATTAATCCCATCACTAATTATATCTGGAATCCCCCCCTTGTTGGCTCCGATCACTGGACATCCTGCTGCCATTGCTTCAAGTAAAACTAATCCAAGTGTTTCTGTACTAGAGGGAAATAAAAATATATCTCCAGAGGCATAGGCGCTAGCAAGTTCATCGCCAGATAAATATCCTATGAAATTAGTCTTTGTATTTTCGAAGATTTTTTCAAGTTGGTTTCTATAAGGTCCATCCCCTACAAGTGCTAGGCAAGCATTAGGGATACTTTCTAAGACTGGTTTAATTCTCTCAATTTGTTTTTCGGCTGATAATCTTCCTACATAAATCAATAAATAATTAGCATCCTTATATTTTCCAAATAATGTTTCTCTCATTTTCTCACTTCTCAAATCTGGTCTGAAACTATAAGTATCTACTCCTCTTTGCCAAAGAGCAGTCCTTTGAATACCTTTATCTTTTAATTCATTGACCATTGCTGTGGAAGTGCATAAATTTAATAAGGCTTGATTATGAGCTGCTTTAAGTAATTCCCACAAAAGCGGCTCTAACATACCCATTCCGTAATGTTCTAGATATTTAGGAAGATGAGTATGGTAGCTAGCAATTAAAGGAATATTATTAGTTTTCGCCAACCATATGCCGCCTAAGCCAAGTACAGCTGGATTAACAACATGTATCAAATCTGGGTTAAATTTTTCTAACTTATCTGAGACTGCAGGACCTGGTAAACCAAGTTTCAACTCTGGATATAAGGGTAATGGCATTGCAGCAACTCCAACTACAGTTGCTCCCATATATGTTTCTGGACACCCTTCTGGACAAAAAATTATAACTTCATCACCATTTTTTATTAAAAATTCAATCGTTTTAGTCAGTCTTGTTACTATGCCGTCAACTTTGGGTAAAAAAGTTTCAGTAAACAATGCAATTTTCACTTTCTTAGGGTAATTATTTCAGAAATTTTAATTAGTCTTTATAGCCTTAGCTTGTTTTTTAGTCCAAGATGAAACACAAGGTATGCGCTTAATATCACATCTATTGGAGTATTTTTTAGCAACTTCAACAACTTCCTCTAATAAGCCATTATCAAGAGTCGTTGGGTTTAAACCTAATTCTATAAAGCATTTATTATCAACAATGAGATCATTTTCTACTGCTTCATTCCTTGGATTAGGTAAATAATTGATATCAGCTCCTGTTAGAGACGCAACTTTTTTAGCTAGTTCTCCAACTTGATGACTCTCAGTCATTTGATTAAAAATTTTGACTCTCTCTCCAGGTTTTGGAGGATTCTCAAGAGCAAGTTGTACACATTTTACAGAATCTTTTATGTGTATAAATGCTCTTGTTTGTCCTCCTGTCCCATGAACACTTAATGGATATCCAATGGCAGCTTGCATTAAAAATCTGTTTAGAACAGTTCCATAATCTCCGTCATAGTCAAATCGGTTTGTCAATCTAGGGTCTTTTAAAGTTGCTTCTGTATTTGTTCCCCAAACAATGCCTTGATGTAGATCAGTGATTCTAACAAGATCATTTTTGTTGTAGTAAAGAAATAATAATTGATCTAAAGTTTTAGTCATATGGTAAACACTACCTGGACTTGCGGGGTGTAATATCTCTTCTTCAAAGCGACTTCCATCTGGTTGAGGAACTTCAACTTTTAGATAACCTTCTGGAATTGTTGCTCCTCTATGTGATCCATATCCGTAGACTCCCATTGTTCCTAAATGAACAACATGAATATCTAAATTACTCTCTACTATTGCCGCCAGAAGATTGTGGGTGCCATTAACATTATTATCTACTGTATACCTTTTAGTAAAACTCGATTTCATAGAGTAAGGTGCTGCTCTTTGTTCTGCAAAATGGATCACGGAATCTGGTTTTTCATCAATTAGCAAATTGAGTAATTTTTGATATTGCTTAGAGATATCCATGTTAATAAATCTTATAGGCTTACCTCCAATTTCTTCCCATGCAGAAAGTCGTTCTGTTATCGAAGCAATTGGAGTTAAAGATTCTACCTCTAAATCAATATCAATTTTTCTACGACTTAAATTGTCGACAATAATTACATCATGATTTTGCTCTGCTAAATTCACCGCACAAGGCCAACCGCAAAAACCATCTCCACCTAGAACAATAACTTTCACTCAGAACTCCAGAATTAATAGATTCATAATATATTTATTAAATTACTACAGTGTGCTTCCAATTTGCGAAAAAACATTGTAAATAGTTTCAAATCTTCTTTCTTAATACAATAAATAAAATCAAATAATAAATTTTTAACCTCTTTTTAAAACTTTGCTTAATTTAGAGAATTAAAAAGATATATTTTTCTCAGGTGAACT
Organism: Prochlorococcus marinus str. GP2; assembly: GCF_000759885.1. NCBI lineage: Bacteria > Bacillati > Cyanobacteriota > Cyanophyceae > Synechococcales > Prochlorococcaceae > Prochlorococcus > Prochlorococcus marinus. The sequence continues at coordinate 386,071 of NZ_JNAH01000008.1, read as the reverse complement.
TGCAACTGCAAAGTCTTGTTTTTTAATTCTTCCCGATAGAAAAGCTTGCCTGCCAGCTTTAACTCCATAATTTATAGCCTGAGCCATTAGAGGAGGATTTTCAGCTTGTGCTATAGCACTATTGATTAAGACGCCATCAGCACCAAGTTCCATAGCTTGAGAGGCTTCACTTGGCACTCCAATTCCTGCGTCAATTATTACTGGCACTTTTGCATTCTCAATAATTATTCTTATATTTGATAAATTTAATAAACCTTGCCCAGAGCCAATAGGCGAGCCTAATGGCATTACAGTTGCACAACCTATTTCTTCTAGTCTTTTTGCAAGAATAGGATCTGCATTGATATAAGGAAGTACAGCAAAACCCTTTTTTATTAAAATTTCGGCTGCTTTAAGGGTTTCTATTGGATCTGGTAGTAAATACTTTTTATCTGGAATTACTTCTAACTTTACAAAATTATTTTCTTCTTGACCAGATAATTTTGTAAGTTCTCTTCCTAAAATTGCTATTCTGACTGCTTCATCTGAATTAACGCAACCAGCTGTATTAGGAAGCATCCAGTATTTTTTCCAGTTGATCTTTTCGAGTAAATTTTCTCCGGTCTGATTATTTTTAATTCTTCTAACAGCGACGGTTATAATTTCAGTCTCAGAATTTGACAAACTTTCTACCATATCTTGAGTAGATTTGTATTTGCCAGTACCTACCATTAATCTACTGGAAAATTGTTTTCCTCCAATTAGTAAAGATGAATAATTTTTCATATTTAAAATCCCTTATCTTTTATACCTTTATAAGGTTTATAATTATTTCTTTTTTCTAACTCCTTACTTTTTTTAATGGCCGTTTTGTTTTTTGGATCTATCACTAAAACCTTTTGATAAGTTGCATATGCTAAGTCGTACTCAAGTAAACGCTGTTGTGCTGATGCGAGGTTATTTAGGGCTATAGGATATTCAGGGAGCGATTTTATAGCAAAGTTATAGTGTTTTATTGCTTTCTTAAATTCATTTTGAGCAGCATAAGAAAATCCTAAAGCATTATTTATTATCGCCTTGGCTTCATCAGGTTCATTTTCATAATTTTCAATTGCTTTTAAAAAAGTTTTAGTTGCCTCAGAGTATAATCTTTTTTTTATCTGAATAGAACCAAATTCATATAATTCTGTAGCTTGAGTGAGAGAATCTAAACCTTTCTGCTCGAATTTTACTAAATTTAATTCTTCACTTCTTGTTTTTAGAAATTGTCTGAATACAAAAATAGAAATTATTATTAATACGACAAAAAGAATTATTAAATAGGATTGAAAGGAAGAAATTTCCATTATTAATAATTAATTTTCTAAATTATATTCTTTTTTTCTAATTACTAACGGAAGAAACAATTTTTTCAAAACACTTAGGATCGTTTAAGGCTAATTGAGCAAGCATTTTTCTGTTAATGATAATTTCTGAATTTTTCATGCCATTTATTAACTTGCTATAGTTTGTTCCATTTATTCTGGCAGATGCGTTTATTCTAGAAATCCAAAGTCTTCTAAAATCTCTTTTTCTTCTTCTTCTATCCCTATAAGCATTACAAAGAGCTTTCATCACTCTTTGGTTTGCCGTTCTGAAAAGATTTTTGTTGCCGCCTCTAAAACCTTTTGCAAGATTTAAGATTTTGTTTCTTCGTTTTCTGGCTATGTTGCCTCTTTTTACGCGTGCCATGAATATCTAATAAAAATTGGTTAAAGATTTATGCGTATGGAATCATTAATCTTACATTATCAGCATCTCTTTCATCAACTACTGCTTTTGTTGATAGATGTCTTTTTAATTTCGAGCTTTTATGATCAAGTAAATGATTATGGAAAGCTCTTCTTCTCATGAATTTACCCGTCGCAGTAGCTTTAAATCTTTTAGCAGCTGATTTACGAGTTTTTAGTTTAGACATTTAAGTCAAATGTGTTTAATTAGAGTAATCTAAACCTTTATAGGCATTGGTGCAAATTAAAGTTTTTAATTGATAAAGAAAGTTCTAACTTATGAAACTTAAATTTACCTTTTTAAACTTATTTTTAAGTTGTATTTCTCTCTTAATAATAAACACTACATTTACTTCAGATGTAAAAGGAGAAGAATTGCTGAAGGTTGAATTAAATAAGGAAATTAAAAAAGGAAAATTTTTAATTGGTTTAAAGCAATATTTAGGCGGGGAGAATGACAGTTTTTCAAAAAAAAGGAATATCATTTTTAATGCTGATAAAGGGTTTTTAAACCTGATATCGTCTAATGGTATTAAACATAAATCAAAACAAATTAATATTAGCTGGGTGGATATACCCATCAAAAATCCAAAAATAATAGAAAGAATTGTTTTCGGTCCATTTGCTAGCTATGAGTCAGCAAAAAAACAAGCAGTCAAACTTAAAGAGAAAGGATTTGAAACTACTGTTGCATACCCTAAAAATTGGGAAGTATGGATTCCATTTCAAGATGATCTGCCAGAGTTTGAATCAAAAAATAAGATTTCCAGAAAAATAAAAAACTTTCAAATTACTCCTGTTCTTCACAATGAATATAGTGTTATGAAACTCGAAGGACCTATAAATATTTATGCTCAAGAGGAAATAAAAATAAATGGTGTCAATTTTGGTAAAAATTTTTATTTAATAAAAGATTCATATGGAACTTGGACATTAGTACAAAAAATTGAATTTGATGACTATTTGGCAGGTGTTTTGCCATATGAAATTGGACCGAATTCTCCTTTAGAAGCACTCAAGGCTCAAGCAGTTATTGCAAGAACTTGGGGAATATTTAATTCTGATAGATTTAGTATGGATAAATATCATTTATGTATAACCACTCAATGTCAAGTTTATAAGCCACCTAAAATTTCAAATAAAACCGTGCAAAAAGCCATAGAAGAAACTTCAAATTTAATTCTCACTTATAGAAATCAACCAATAAATGCTTTTTACCATGGTTCTAATGGTGGCGTATCTGCTACTGCAGGCGAGTCTTGGCAAATTCAAGATTATTTTTATTTCAATTCAATCATTGATGGTTCTAAATCATTAAATAAAATTTTTGAACTCCCAATTACAAATGAATCTGATTTAAATAACTTTTTAGATTTTGATAAAGAAAAGTTTTATGGTAGTAATCATTCTCTCTTTCGATGGAATAAGAAAATTTCTAGTCTTGAAATTAAAGAAAAGTTAATTAAAAACAAACTCATAAATAATAATGATAATGTTTTGGATTTAAATTCTATTGAACGTGGTTCTAGTGGCAGAGTGACAAAATTAGAAATACAAACGGACAAAGTCAATAAATCTATTGTTCTAGTTAAAGATGATATTCGACGAGTATTAAATTTTATACCTAGTAATTTGTTTACTATTAATAAATTAAGTGATGATTTATGGCTTTTGAGAGGAGGAGGCTTCGGTCATGGTGTAGGTTTATCTCAGTCAGGAGCAATCGAAATGGCTAAATTAGGATTCTCTTATAAAGAAATATTGAATCATTACTATCGAGATGCAAAACTGCAAACAATTGAGATATTGTCTCAATGAAAGTTAAGTAATTAAAATTTACTTTTATGAGTAAGGGTTTTTATAAAAATCGAAGATTGAAGTCGTTTATATTTCTTGGTGCTTGTTTTTTAGTAGCTTTTATTCCCCATGCTTACATTATCGAAAATTTCTTTAATACTATATTGACTCTTTCTTTTGTGATTGTTTTTTACGGGTTAATAGTTATTTCTAGAAATTTAAAAAGGAACAACATTTCAAATACTGTAAGCAGCAGAATTAGCAATAAAGAGTTACCTGTGCTTGATATTTTAGTTGCAGCTAGAGATGAAGAGAATGTCATAGCAAGATTAGTTGAAAGATTATTTAATTTAGATTATCCAAAAAATAAATTAAATATTTACATAATCGATGATGGCAGTTCTGATAAGACGCCTTTAATTTTAGATCGATTATCTAGACAATATGAAAAGCTAAAAGTCATAAGTCGTTCTCCAAATGCAGGCGGAGGAAAGTCAGGAGCTTTAAATTATGCCTTGAAGTTTACTTATGGTGAATGGTTATTAGTTTTGGATGCTGATGCTCAATTAAAACAAGATTCTTTGATAAGGTTATTTAGTTTTGTAGAAGAGGGTAATTGGTCTGCAGTTCAACTAAGAAAATCAGTAACAAATGTAAGTAAGAATTTTTTAACTTCTTGTCAGTCAATGGAGATGGCTATGGATGCAATTTTTCAATATGGAAGATTATCAGTCGCTGGAGTTTCTGAATTAAGGGGAAATGGCCAATTAATTAAGAAAGATACATTATTGGCATGTGGATCTTTTAATGAATATACTGTGACTGACGATCTTGATTTGAGTTTACGATTATTATTATCAAAATTTAGCATTGGAATCTTATGGGACCCTCCAGTCATGGAGGAAGCAGTTGAGAATTTAAATGCTTTATTAGCACAAAGGCAAAGATGGGCAGAGGGGGGGTTGCAAAGATTCTTTGATTATGGAGATCAATTATTCACCAATAAAATTGATTATTTGCAAAAATTTGATTTAACTTACTTCTTCATCTTGCAATATGCACTACCAATCATTTCTATTTTTGATTTAGTTTTCAGTATTGCTTTATTAGATCAACCAATTTACTGGCCTATTTCATTGACAGCTTTTATATTATCTGGAATTGCCTTTTGGTACGGTTCTTCTTGCAAAAGCGAAGTACCTGTATTGCAAAAAAGTAATTTTTTGATGGTATTTGTATCGGTTTTTTATTTATCGCATTGGTTTTTAGTCATCCCTTGGGTGACAATAAAGATGTCTATTTTCCCCAAAAAGATACTCTGGCGAAAAACTGTTCATACTGGAGTTTAGTTTATTCATCAAATTCTATAATTTCTCCATTAAAAAAATTTGCTAAGTTTTTTGAACTATCATCATAATTTTCTTCGTTTGATATTTTTGTTGACGAATTAGTTTTTGGTTCTATTTTTTTTATTGGTCGAAAATTATTTACTTCATTTTGAGTTATTTCTGGAGTGTTTGTTGGGTTGCTTTTATTTAATTGTTTTGTTGAAAAATTAAGTATTATTTGATCTCCAAAAATCTTTTTTACAGTATTTTCAATTATAACTTTTCTGCTTTTTATCATATTTTCCCAGTTTGGAGATAATGCAATTATGATTTGCTCTGAATCCAAACTTTCAAGTTCTGCTTGTTGTGAAAGTAACATTCTTGTTGATGGTAACTCTACTTTAGAAAGAATTAATTCCCATTTATCTTTTAAATTATTTGATCTAGGTTTATTTTGGTTATTGTCAGAAATATTTTTGGTACTTTCTTTGTCAAGAACGTCAAATTTTTCTAATTTTTCGTCTTTTTTTTCGATCAATTCATCGTTATATATCTCTTTTTTGATACTTGGTTTTTGAATTTCATTAGAAATAATTTCTCCATTAATTATTGCAATGTTTTTTATGCTTTCATCCTTCTCCTTAGTCGCATTATTTTTAATTTTTTCATTATTTTTTAAAATATTTATTTCTTGATAATCTAGAAGGCCAGTTAAATGTATTTCAAACCAAAGTCTTGGATTATCACTTGTTTTGATTTGATATTCAATATTTCTGAGATGATTATGCCATTTAATAATTTTTGATTTATTTATTTTTTTTGAGATTTTATCTAATTCATCTTGGAATCCATCTGACGTGTAATAGAGATCTGAATAATTGTTATTTGTAGAATGTAGTAATAAATCTCTTGTTATATTCAATAATCCGATAATTATTTGTAGGGGTTCATTTCCCGCATCATATAATTTGTTGCAGGTGATAATTAATGACTCAGGATTATTTTCAATCAATGATTTAATCAAATTTGTTAATTCAATTTCTGATACTTCTCCTAGCAGGTTTTGTAGATTATTAATTGTGATTCCTTCTGGTAAAAGATTCAGTTGTTCAAGGAGGCTTTGTGCATCTCTCATACCTCCATTACATCTTTTTGCAATCATTTTTAATGCCTGAACTTCATAATCAATGGACTCTTTTTCTGCTATTTCTGATAAATGTTGAAAAATATCATTGGGGCTTATTCTCCTAAAATCGAACTTTTGGCATCTACTTTGTATTGTATTTAGTACTCTCTCAGGATTTGTTGTCGCAAGAATAAATACAACTCTTGAGGGTGGTTCTTCAATAGTTTTTAGTAAAGCATTTGAAGCTGCCGTTGAAAGCATATGACATTCATCAATAACGTATACTTTCCATCTCGCTTGAGTAGGTGCAAATCTCGCTCTTTCTATAATTTCTCTTATATTTTCTACTCCTGTATTTGATGCTGCATCAATCTCGATAATATCTAGAGCGTTCCCATCTGTAATTTGTGCACATAATTCACATTTACCACAAGGATTTATAGTAGGTTGGTCGAATGCCTGGCAATTTAGAGATTTTGCAAATATTCTTGCACTTGATGTTTTTCCAGTACCTCTTGGACCGTTAAAAAGATATGCAGGAGCAATTTTTTTGGTTAATAGTGCTTGTTTGAGTGTAATGGATATAAATTTTTGCCCAACCAGTTCGTCTAAGTTCTTTGGTCTATATTTTTGATGAAAAGGCTTATGTATATTTGGCATTTATTTTTCATTAATTAGAAAAATTAGGGATTAAATTAAAACAATTAAAATCTAAATTTTATGCAGACTCTTTAATAATTCTTTTTGATCCTGAAGGTAGTTTTACAATTTTAGATGAGAATAAATTATCGACCATTTTTTTCGTAATTGTGAATTCTTTCACATTTTCTTCAGAAGGCAAAGTGTACATTACGTCAAGCATTAGTTCCTCAATTATTGATCTTAATGCTCTTGCACCTGTTTTTCTGTTATATGCTTCATTTGCTATCGCTTCAACAGAATCAGGCTCAAATGATAATTCAACATTATCCATACTTAGCAAAGTTTTGAATTGCTTTACTAATGCATCTCTTGGTTGAGTCAAAATAGACTCTAAAGTTTCTTTAGTAAGACGATCCAATACAGCACAAACAGGAATTCTTCCAATAAATTCTGGAATTAAGCCATATTTTACTAAGTCATCTAATTCTAAATTTTTCAAGGAATCCCTTGGGTCTACTGTTTTTTTTGTATCAACTCTGTTTTGATCTGAATTGGTGGTAAACCCTATGGAATGCTTACCCATACGCTTTTGAACGATATCTTCTAAACCTATAAAGGCTCCCCCGCAAATAAATAATATTTGACTTGTATCAATTTGGATGCAGTCATGATAAGGATGCTTTCTTCCGCCTTGCGGTGGCACATTAGCAATTGTTCCTTCAAGCATTTTTAATAATGCTTGCTGAACCCCTTCTCCAGAGACATCTCTAGTAATTGAAGGATTCTCGCTTTTTCTCGCAATTTTATCTATTTCATCAATATAAATTATTCCTTTTTGAGCTAGTTCTACATTCATTTCTGATTTTTGCAGAAGTCTTAAAAGTATGTTTTCAACATCTTCACCAACATATCCAGCTTCTGTCAAAGTCGTTGCATCAGCTACTGCAAAAGGAACATCAAGAAACTCTGCTAAAGTTTGAGCCAATAATGTTTTTCCACTTCCAGTAGGGCCGATGAGTAAAATATTAGATTTTTGTAATTTAGTTGCTTGTGAATCTTTTGAATTGCTATTTTTACTGTCTTCTTTAACTTTCCAAGCTAATCGTTTGTAGTGGTTGTATACGGCTACTGATAATATTTTTTTTGCAGATTCTTGTCCAACAACTTGATTATCTAGAAAATTTTTAATTTCTAATGGTTTAGGAATTGAGGTTAATTCTAAAGGAACAGATTTTTTTGGATTATCAGTTGGTAATTTCTTTTTTACTTGCGGAGAGTTATTTGTGTTTGCTTGATTATCAAGAAGTTCTTCATCGAGAATTTCATTACATAGATCTATACACTCATCACAGATATAAACCCCAGGACCAGCTATAAGCTTTCTTACTTGGTCTTGTGATTTTCCGCAAAATGAACATTTAAGATGGGCGTCGAATTTAGCCATCGATTATAAGTTTTAATTTGAAAGGTGTTAAATATCCCCTATTCACTAGGATTGCTTATAAATATCGATTCGTCATCATATTCTTAAAAAATCAGCATCCCTTGTCACTTTTTGATAACTTTATCAATTAATCCATATTCGACTGCTTCTAATGGAGATAAAAAGTAATCTCTTTCTGTATCTTCATTAATTTTTTCTAAAGGTTGACCGGTATGTTCTGCTAAAAGCGAATTTAATGTTTTCTTGAGAAAAAGTATTTCTTTAGCTTGTATTTCAATCTCTACTGCTTGACCTTGTGCACCTCCAAGAGGCTGATGAATCATAATCCTAGAATTAGGTAAAGCCAATCTTTTCCCTTTTGCTCCTCCAGAAAGGAGAAATGCTCCCATACTTGCTGCTACTCCAAAACATATTGTCACTACATCAGGAGATATCTGTTGCATAGTATCGTATATGGCCATTCCTGCAGTTACTGAGCCTCCAGGAGAATTAATATATATTTGTATATCTTTTTCTGGATCTTCAGCTTCAAGAAATAATAATTGTGCGACAAGTGAGTCAGATACTTGATCATTAATTCCAGTACCTAAAAAAATTATTCTCTCCCTTAATAGTCTTGAATAAATATCAAAAGCTCTTTCTCCTCTACCTGATTGTTCTATAACGGTAGGAACAGCCGCAATAGTTTTTTTATTACTTTCGTAAGAACTTATTGAGCTTTGAATCAAATGTTTTTTTTCTGAGTTCACAAATTAGTTTTTATCTTATAAATAATTTAAGGGGTTTTTGTTTAAATAGTAGGAAATTTCATAAATTATTTTTTTTCTTTTTTATTTTGAGCTTTTGTAGTTTTTGTAGCAGTTTTTATGGCTTTTGTTTTGGAGGTTTTGGTAGATTTAGAGTTTCTTGTATTTTTTTCTTTTACTTCAGAATTTTCTTCAAGCCAAATAATTAATTTTTCTTTGAGTAAATCGTTACTTATTACTTCAGTTAATTTTTTAATATCTATTTGTTTTGAAGATTGAGAGATGGCATCTTCATAATCTTTCATTTTTAAATCTATTTCATCTTTCTCAACTCTTATGTTTTCTTCTTTAGCTAATGCTTGAAGAGCTAAATTTCTTTGAACATTTTTTTCAGCTTGAGGCCTTGTGGACTCTGCTAATGACTTCACTAATTCCGGAGTGAAAGTAGATTTAACATCAAGACCTTGTTGAGCAAATCTTTGAGCGGTTTGTTCAATATTATTCCTCACCTCTATATCAATCATAGATTTTGGAATTTCAGCAACTAATTCGTTTGTTAAAGCATCCAATAAAGCTTCAATTTTGATATCTTTTTGAGTTTTTTCAAAATTTTCTTTAAGTTGCTTTTCAATATCTTTCTTTAATTCTTTTAATGATTCTTTGCCAGACTGTTTTGCAAAATCGTCATTTAGTTCGGGTAATTCTTTTTCCTTAAGGTCCTTGAGATTTACTTCAAAAATTGCTTCTTTGCCTCTTGAATCCTCATGAGAATAATCATCAGGAAATTTAAGGTTAAGTGTTTTAGTATCACCAATTTTCATCTTTACGATTCCCTCAACGAAACCGGGAATCATTTTGTTCTTTTCTAACTCAAGATCCATTGATTCACTTGTTCCACCATCAATCTCCTGACCAGAATCTTTATATTTTCCTTTGAAACTAACTACAGCAATATCTCCTAATTTTGCTGCTCTATTGGTAACTGGAATAATGTTTGCAAATTGATTTCTAGATTTTTCTAGCGCTTCATCTATTGACTTAGGATCAAACTTTGTCTTTGATATTTCAACACTTAGTCCTTTGGATTTTTTAAGTTTTAATTCTGGGGCAACATCAGTTTGAAGAGTAACCTTAAGTGATTTTTCAGGACTAAACTTTGCAAGTAAAGATTCAAATCCATCTACCAATTCTGGCTCACTTAGTGGCTCTATAGATTTTATTTTTAACGCTTCTTGCCATGATTTATCAATAATTTTTTCCAGAGCAGAAGCATGTAATTGTGTGATGCCAATTCTTTGGATTAAGACTTGTTTAGGAATCTTACCAAGTCTAAATCCCGGAATTTTAGCTGAACGACTGATAGAACTGATTGTTTCATTTACACACGTTTTGCATGTCTCAGATGGTATTTCTAATTCGAATGAGATTCTACTTTGAGGCAGAGGCTTTGTTTTGACTATTAGTGCATCTTTAGCCATGTTTTTCTAAGTTATTACTATGAGCAGAATCTTAATTATTTCACATTATGTGATTTCCTTGAAAGTTAATTTTTTGATAAAGTAAAAAAAATAGTCAATCTATTTATAAAAATCATTTTAAAGTGTGAGACAATCTCCGTATTTGCCCAACAGGCCATTAAAAGTTGCTGTTTTAGGTTCTTCAGGTGCTGTGGGATCTGAATTGCTAAAAATTCTTGAACAACGTGATTTACCAATATCAGAATTGGTCTTGCTTTCATCAGAGCGGTCAGAAGGAAAAAAAATTATTTGGAAAGATGAAGAATTAGTTACAAAAAAAACAACTAAGGAAGAATTTAAGAATCTTGATTTAGTTTTGGCTTCAGCTGGCGGAAGTATCTCAAAAAAATGGTTGTCTACCATTATTGATCAAAATGCTTTACTGATAGATAATTCAAGTGCTTTCAGATTAGATAAGAACGTTCCTCTTATAGTCCCAGAAGTTAATGCTAGTGACGTACTTAATCATGATGGGGTAATAGCGAATCCAAACTGCACTACCATTTTGTTGACATTAGTTTTAGCTCCATTAAACAAACTTTCGACTATTCAAAGAGTTATTGTCTCAACATATCAATCTGTCAGTGGTGCAGGCCGACTGGCGATGGAGGAACTAAAACTTTTAACTGAACAATATCTTCAAGGAAATCCTCAAAAAAGTGAAGTTTTGCCATACTCCCTTGCTTTTAATTTGTTTTTACATAATTCCCCTATGCTTTCAAATAATTACTGCGAAGAAGAGATGAAAATGGTTAACGAGACAAGGAAAATATTAAATATTGCTGATTTAAAGCTCTCTGCTACATGTGTTCGAGTCCCAGTACTGAGAGCACATTCTGAATCGATTAATATTGAATTTGCCGATGTAGTTGAGCCTAAAGATGCTCTTAAAGAATTAAAAAAATCTCCTGGAATTGAAGTTATTGAGGATTACAAAAATAATAGATTTCCTATGCCAAATGATGTTATGGGGAGGGATAATGTTGCTGTTGGCAGGCTAAGAACTGATATAAGTCAGCCTCATGGATTAGAATTATGGTTATGTGGAGATCAAATAAGAAAAGGAGCAGCTCTGAATGCTGTTCAAATAGCTGAGTTATTAATTCCAAAAAAATGATTGCAGACAAAACTGAGTGTAATAATCCACTATTTGGAAGAATATTAACTGCAATGGTTACTCCATTCACTGAGAATGGAGATGTAGATTATGAACTAGCTATAAAACTTTCAAATTATCTTTTTGAAAACGGTTCCGATGGAATTGTGTTGTGCGGTACTACTGGAGAATCTCCGACTCTTTCATGGGCTGAACAGCATGATTTATTTATTGCGGTAAAAGGATCTTTGGATGCAAGCTGTAAAGTAATAGTTGGCACTGGTAGCAATTGTACAAGCGAAGCTGTGGAAGCTACAAAAAAAGCTTACGACTCAGGTGCCGACGGTGCTTTGGTCGTTGTTCCTTATTACAATAAGCCGCCTCAAGAAGGTCTCTATAAACATTTCAGTTCTATTGCTAAATCTGCAAAGGATTTGCCTCTTATGCTCTACAACATTCCTGGCAGGACTGGATGCAATTTATTACCTGATACTGTGAAGAAACTTATGGATTTCTCAAATATTCTCAGTATTAAAGCTGCAAGCGGTAGAATAGAAGAAGTAACAGAACTAAGAGCTATTTGCGGCTCCGAACTCTCTGTGTATAGTGGCGACGATTCATTGTTGCTTCCAATGTTATCTGTAGGTGCTGTAGGAGTAGTAAGTGTTGCAAGTCATTTAGTTGGATTGCAATTGAAAGAAATGATTCATTCTTTTCAAAGTGGAAAGGTTTCCAATGCTCTTGCTATTCATGAAAAACTTCAGCCTCTTTTCAAAGCACTCTTTATGACTACTAATCCAATCCCAATTAAGGCTGCTTTGGAGCTATCGGGATGGGATGTAGGTAATCCTAGAAGTCCTTTGTCACCTTTAACCAAGGACATGAAAAAGCAACTATCTTTTATCCTGAATTCCTTATAATAGGGATTATTTTCAACTTGATAATTAAATTTAAATAAACCTTATTTGATTACAAGCAGGCCTTCATAAATTTCAAAATTATGCAATCAAGTACAAATTCAACTGTAAATAGATCTACTCATGATTCATCTAGATCTAAAAGTAATACGCCAGCTCTACGAGTAATACCTCTTGGAGGACTACATGAAATAGGAAAAAACACTTGCGTTTTTGAATATGGTGATGAATTAATGCTTGTTGATGCTGGCCTAGCTTTCCCATCTGATGGTATGCATGGCGTAAACGTTGTTATGCCTGATACAACTTTTTTAAAAGAAAATCAAAGAAGAATAAAAGGAATGATTGTCACTCACGGGCATGAAGATCACATTGGAGGTATTTCTCATCATTTAAAGCATTTTAATATTCCCATTATTTATGGTCCAAGACTGGCAATGTCAATGCTTAGAGGAAAAATGGAGGAAGCAGGTGTATCTGATAGAACAACTATACAGACAGTAAATCCAAGAGATGTTGTAAAAGTAGGACAACATTTTTCTGTTGAATTTATTAGAAATACCCATTCTATTTGCGATAGCTTTTCTTTAGCAGTTACAACACCTGTTGGCACAATTATTTTCACGGGAGATTTTAAGTTTGATCATATGCCAGTAGATGGAGAGCAATTTGATATTGAAAGAATGGTGCATTACGGAGAGAAGGGTGTTTTATGCATGTTCAGTGATTCTACTAATGCCGAAGTTCCAGGTTTTTGTCCTTCTGAGAAGACTATCTATCCTTCTTTAGAAAAACATATTGCAGAGGCAAAAGAACGAGTTATCCTTACCACTTTTGCTAGTTCTGTGCATAGAGTGACAATGATCTTAGAATTGGCCATGAAACATGGAAGAAAGGTCGGTTTGTTAGGTAGATCTATGATAAACGTTATTGCTAAGGCAAGAGATATTGGTTATATGAAATGTCCAGATGATTTGTTTGTTCCTATCAAGCAAATTAGAGACTTACCAGATAGAGAAACCCTACTATTAATGACTGGAAGTCAAGGTGAACCCCTAGCAGCGTTAAGCAGAATCTCTCGTGGTGAACATCAGCATGTTCGTCTTAAGACTACTGATACTGTAATATTTTCAGCCAGCCCAATTCCTGGTAATACTATTTCTGTTGTAAATACAATAGATAGATTAATGAAACTCGGAGCAAAGGTTGTTTATGGAAAGGGTGAGAATATTCATGTTTCTGGTCATGGTTTTCAAGAAGATCAAAAGTTAATGTTGGCACTCGCAAAACCTAAGTTTTTTGTTCCTGTTCATGGAGAACATAGAATGCTTGTTTGTCATGGGAAAAGTGCACAAACTATGGGGGTTCCAAAGGATAATATCTTAATTATTGAAAATGGAGATGTAGTTGAGTTAACACCTAATTCTATTCAAAAGGGTGATCCTGTAAAAGCTGGTGTTGAACTGCTGGATAACTCACGAAATGGGATAGTAGATGCTCGCGTATTAAAGGAAAGACAGCAATTAGCTGGGGATGGTGTAGTAACTGTTTTAGCTCCTATTAGTACAGATGGGAAGATGGTTGCGCCTCCTAGAGTTAATTTAAGAGGAGTTGTTACTACTGCAGAGCCAAGAAAAATGTCTATGTGGACAGAACGAGAAATAAGCTGGGTCCTAGAAAATAGATGGAAACAATTATCCAGACAAACTGGGCCGAATAATTTTGAGGTAGATTGGATTGGTGTACAAAGAGAAATTGAAAATGGTTTATCGAGAAGAATGAGAAGAGAATTACAAGTTGAACCACTTATTTTGTGTTTAGTTCAACCTGCTCCAAGTGGAACTCGTGCTTATATTCCAAAGATTACCGAAGAGCAAAATTTCTCCAATAGAAATAGAAATAATAATAATTTCCATAAGAAATCAAACAATAATCATCCTAATAGTTCAAATAACCCACAAAATACCCAAAAAAGTCCAAAAGTTTCTCAGAATCCATTAGCTGAGACTGCTACAGAAGATTCATTTGAAGGTAGAACAAGAAGGAGAAGATCTGCTGTAACATCTTAACTTTTTTCAAAATTTATATAGTTTTTATCCCAAACAATTTTTAAAGACTCTTGCATATGAATTTGACCTTTATTTTTTTCATAAATTGAAGTTGCTAATTTTGTCAGATTTTTAGAACTACATTGCTTTGCAGATATTTCTTTTAAAAATCTATTTAAAATTGTGCACCTCGCTTCAATACACATACCATTTAGGAGATTCCTATCGATACCTTTAACATCTTTACAATATAAATACGCTAGTTCACTAAGATCATTACGTTCATTATTGTATTTGCTCATTTTTTGGGAAAAATTATTTATCCTTTCAGAACAACCAGGATAGATGACTTCTAAGGTAGGAATAATTTTTTTTCTTACTAAATTTCTTTTTAATTTAAGATCTGAATTTGTAGGATCTTCCCAAACTGGGATCTTCATATCATTGCAAAATTGTTTTGTATCTTCCCTACTGAAAATTAATATTGGTCTTATTAAATAAATTTGATTTTCGATTAATCTTTTACTCTCAATATTACTCAGACCTGCAAAATTGCTTCCTCTAGATAAATTGAGGATAAATGTTTCTGTATTATCACTACTCGTGTGACCAGTTAACAAATAAATATTATGTTTTTGCTGGTTTTTATTTAATAAAGTTTTGGCTCTTTCACATAATTTTTTATATCTCCATTCTCGTGCTTTTTCTTCTGAAGAAATACTTTCTTTATTTGCTTGATCAAAAGAGAATGAAATATTTTTATCTTCGCAATAATCTTTTAATTCAAGAGCATATAGTGATGACTTTTCGTGCCACTGATGATCACCATGCCAAACACTAATAGACCAATTATGTAGTTTTTTTAGGTCATTAATTAGGGTTAATAAGGTCATTGAGTCTTGCCCCCCCGAAACACTTATTAAAATATTGGATCCTTTGGGAATTAATATTTTTTTGGTAAGAATCTCCTTGTGAAGCTGATGATGCCATGATGACCAATTTTTCTGACTTAATTTTTTATCAGTCATTTTGTGTTGCTCAGATAATATTTTTTAAAAAATGCACTGTTTTACTAAAACAATGTCACAATCGGGTAATAAATTCATTAAGTAAATGAGTCTGATTAATCTTTTGCCACAAAAAATCAAAGAAGAGTTAAGAAGTAAATCCTTACTCAAAGTTATTTCAGGATTGAATAATTTCGATGTTCAGTCTGTAAAAATAATTGTTGAGGCTGCTTCATTAGGAGGTGCAGATCTTGTCGATATTGCTTGTAAACCTGAACTCGTTGATTTAGCACTTAAGAATTCAACACTACCCGTTTGTGTTAGTTCAGTAGTGCCTCGATCTTTTAAAGATTGTATAAAAGCAGGCGCATCATTAATTGAGATAGGAAATTACGATACTTTTTATGAAAAAGGCATTCATTTTTCAGATAAAAAAGTTTTAAACATTACAAAAGAGACGAGGGATTTATTGCCTAATTTTCCTTTATCAGTAACTGTTCCTCATACTATGCCTATTGATAAACAAGTTGATCTTGCTTTAAAGCTAGTGGAAGAAGGCGTTGATATTATTCAAACAGAAGGTGGTACCAGTTCTACTCCTTTCTCTCCAGGAATTCAAGGTTTTTTTGAAAAATCAGTACCAACTCTTTCAGCTACCTATGCTATTAATCAAGAATTTAAGAAACAATCTCTGAATATACCAATCATGAGTGCCTCTGGATTAAGCCAAGTAACTTGTCCACTAGCAATATCCTCTGGAGCCTCAGCAGTTGGCGTTGGATCTGTGGTTAATAAATTAGATGATTTAATATCAATGATCGCGGTTGTTAGGGGCTTAAAAGAATCTTTAAAAAATTCAATAATTGGAGAAAAAATTTCTTAGTATAGAAATATCCTTTAACTACTGGCTTGATGAACAACTATAAACTTCAAGCTCCTTACGAACCAAATGGAGATCAACCAGAAGCTATTAAAAAATTAGTTAAAGGTGTAAATAATGGTAAACAGTTTCAGACTCTTTTAGGTGCTACTGGAACTGGTAAAACATTTACCATTGCAAATGTAATTCAACAAACAGGAAGACCAGCACTTGTTTTAGCCCATAACAAAACGTTGGCTGCACAATTATGCAATGAATTAAGGGAATTTTTTCCAAAAAATGCTGTTGAGTACTTCATTTCTTACTACGATTATTATCAACCTGAAGCTTATGTACCTGTAAGTGATACTTACATTGCAAAAACTGCTTCAATTAATGAAGAAATAGATATGCTTAGGCATTCTGCAACACGCTCATTATTTGAAAGAAAAGATGTAATTGTTGTAGCCTCAATAAGTTGTATTTATGGTCTTGGTATACCGAGTGAGTATTTAAAAGCTGCAGTTAAATTTGAAGTGGGAAAATCAATAAATCTACGTTCTTCTTTGAGGTCTCTCGTTGAAAATCAATATACTAGAAATGATATTGAAATTACTAGAGGTAGATTCAGAATTAAAGGTGATGTTTTAGAAATCGGTCCAGCTTATGAAGATAGATTAATAAGAATTGAGTTATTTGGTGATGAAGTCGAGGCTATTAGATATGTTGACCCTACTACAGGAGAAATACTTGAAAGTTTGGAACAAGTTAGCGTTTATCCAGCGAAGCATTTTGTGACTCCAAAAGAAAGACTTGAGAGTGCAATAAGTGCAATTAGAGGTGAATTAAAAACTCAACTCGATAAATTTACATACGAAGGAAAATTATTAGAGGCTCAACGTCTAGAACAACGTACAAAATATGATTTAGAAATGCTTAAAGAGGTTGGTTATTGTAATGGAGTTGAGAATTATGCTCGTCATTTATCAGGTAGGGAGGAAGGTTCACCGCCAGAATGCTTAATAGATTACTTTCCTAAAGATTGGTTGTTGGTAGTTGATGAGAGTCATGTGACATGTCCTCAACTTCATGCGATGTACAACGGTGATCAATCTAGAAAAAAAGTTTTAATAGATCATGGTTTTAGATTGCCAAGTGCTGCAGATAATAGACCTTTAAAATGTGAAGAGTTTTGGGAAAAATCAAAACAGACATTATTTATAAGTGCAACCCCTGGTCAATGGGAATTAGATCAATGTGATGGTGAATTTATTGAGCAAGTTATAAGACCAACTGGGGTATTAGACCCTGTCATTGATGTAAGACCTAGTGAAGGCCAAATAGAAGATCTGTTATCTGAAATAAGAATTCGAGCTCAAAAGAATCAAAGAGTGCTTGTGACAACACTTACTAAGAGAATGGCTGAAGATCTAACTGATTTTTTATCAGAAAATAAAGTAAGAGTTAGATATTTGCATTCCGAAATCCATTCAATTGAAAGAATTGAAATTATTCAAGACCTTAGAATGGGCGAATATGATGTTTTGGTAGGAGTTAATTTATTAAGAGAGGGACTAGATCTTCCAGAAGTATCCTTAGTCGCCATTTTAGATGCTGATAAAGAAGGTTTTCTGAGGGCAGAAAGGTCATTGATTCAAACAATAGGAAGAGCTGCCAGACATGTTGAAGGTGTTGCCTTGCTTTATGCAGATAACTTCACAGATTCAATGAAAAGAGCAATATCTGAAACTGAAAGAAGGAGAACTATTCAGAAAAAATATAACCAAGTCAATGGTATTACTCCAAAACCTGCAGGCAAAAAAATAGAAAATTCAATATTATCTTTTCTAGAACTTTCCAGAAAACTAGATGCTGGTGGTTTATCTAAAGATTTAATAAATATAGTTAATAACAAAACTGACGCAATTCTCAGTTCCAGTGATAATCTATGTTTGCTTGAAGAATTGCCTGACTTGATAGAAAAGTTAGAAATTAAAATGAAAGACGCTGCAAAAGAGTTAAATTTTGAAGAAGCAGCAAATTTGAGGGATAGAATCAAAAAATTAAGACAAAAATTGGCAAGAAATAATTAAAAATAACTTATTTTTCTAATTCGAAATGATTATGAATCGCATTAACTGCTTTGTCACAATCTTTTTCTAAGACAATACATGAAGTCCTAATTTCACTCGTGGCAATCATTTCAATATTGATATTTTGGTCAGCCAATGCTCTAAATATTTTTCCAGCCGTCCCAACTTTAAATGCCATTCCTGCTCCTACAGCACTTACTTTTGCTATAGCAGGGCCATCTTCAATGTATGATCCGGGTAATTTTTTTGTTAAGGCCTCAAAAACTAAGTTAGCTTTTTCTCTATCTTGTTTATTCATTGTAAGACTAATATCCTTAGTTTTTAAAGAGGAAATTCTTTCAGATTGAACAATAGTATCGATAAGTAAATTATTTTCAGCTAATGCTAAACATATCGATGCTGCTACACCTGGACGATCAGGCAGTTTTCGAAAGCTTACCTGAACTTGGTTTTTATCTGATGCAATTCCTCTTACTTCAGGTTGATCTTGTTTTTCATTGATTGGATTAACAAATATTTGTGTATCGGATAACTTAAATTTCTCAGCAACAAATCTAACAGCTTTTGGTATATTATTAATTTCAATTACACAGCTGACTTTAATTTCACTAGTAGCTATTAACCTAACATTTATATTCGCTTGAGATAAAGTATCAAATAAATCAGCTGAAACACTAGGTCTGCCCATAATGCCTGCTCCTTGAATACTTAATTTAGTCATGTTGGTTTTTAAGTTAAATTCTCCCCCTAATTGACTAGTTATAAGTTCACATTGTTCTGCAGTCTTTTTTACTTCTAATTCACCAACAGTAAATGTAATATCGTTTTTATTTCCATCATTTGTCGCTTGTATTATTAAATCTACGTTAATACTTGCTTCTGAAAGTTTTTCAAATATTTGCGCAGCAATCCCAGGCCTATCAGGAATATTTGAGAGACTGAATACTGCTTGGTTGTCTAATACTTCAAGACTATTGACTGTTTTTGTTAATTCTAAGCTTCCTCTTTTAAGCGGGAGAGGTTGGATTTGACTTTCTAGGAGAGTCCCACTGGAGTCACTTTGGCTTGATTTGACACACAATTTAATTCCATAGTTGCGAGCAATTTCTACTGCTCTTGGATGCAGAACTGAAGCACCGACACTTGCAAGTTCAAGCATTTCCTCGCAGCTAATTTTATCTAAGAGTTTTGCATTAGGAACAATCCTTGGATCAGTAGTAAGAACCCCTGGAACGTCTGTATAAATTTCGCATGTCTCAGCTCCTAAAGCTGTTGATAAAGCTACCGCGGAAGTATCTGAACCACCTCTACCCAAAGTTGTAATTTCCATTGAACCCGTATGGCTTAATGTTGTTCCTTGAAATCCAGCCACGACAACTACAAAACCCTGATTTAAATAATTTTGGATCCTTTCTGTTTTAATATCCAGAATTCTCGCTTTCCCATGAATTGATTCAGTAATAATTCCAACCTGGCTACCAGTCATTGAAATTGCAGGTATTCCGTATTCGTTTAATGCCATTGAAAGAAGAGCTATGGTTACTTGCTCTCCAGTTGAGAGAAGCATATCCAATTCTCTTCGATTAGGATTTTTACTAATTGATTCCGCTAAACAATTTAAATCATCTGTAGTTTGCCCCATTGCAGAGACAACTACGACTATTTCATTTCCTGCTTCTTTACTTTGACAGATGCTACCTGCAATATTTTTAATTTTTTTAATATTACCTACAGAAGTGCCGCCAAATTTTTTTACTAGTAAAGCCATATTTAAATCATAATGTAAATTATTAAACTTATTATTTGGTTAACTTAAATTAATTAATTTCTCTGTAAAAACATTTATAGGATTATTACCTTGTTTTAGTAATGATTCAATATCTAGTAAGTTACTCATTAAATTAATTAAATATTCTTGAGATACATTTTTGACTTTTTTTCGAATAAAAAAAATTCTTTTTGGATTAGTAATGCCTGCAAGATTACAAATCTTTTCTGCATTATCGTTACCTGAATTAACTGCTAATTTTATAATGGTATGAATTCTTATTTGACTAATTAAACCTGCATTTAGTCTTAACGCAGGTTCTCCTTTGTGTAAGGAATAATTGATTTCCATGAGGGTTTCATTAATATTTTTTTGTAAGAGAAGATCAATGATTTTGAAAATATTGGATTGATGATCACTAAATATTTTTTTTACATCACTACTTTTAAGAAAAAGTTGTGAATTCGAATCACTTGATACTGCAGAGAGGTATGTTTTTGCTTTGGCTAATTCATTAATTAGTTTAAAGCTATCATTACCAACCGAATCAATTATTAATTCAGCTGCATTTTTATCAATTTTGATATTCATTTCATTTGCTGCATCTTCTAAAAATCTTTTTTGTCCTTCATAGTCCCAGATTTCAGGTAAAGAAAATGACTTTTCTTTAGCTAAATTATTTTTGATAAGTTTTTGTAAAAATTTAGTACTCTTTAGTCTTGAATCTGGCTTTTTGGTATTTTGTAGAATGAAATAAGTATTTTGAGGTATATTGCTATGAATTTTTTCAAATTTAGTTCTTAGATCCTCATTTTTGGCAGTAAAAATTGGATTGTTTTTCAATGTAACTATTCTGTATCCCTCTCCAAAAGGAGGTGTAAGAACTTCATCAAAAGCTTTATTGACTTGCTCATCATCATCTCCATTTAAATTTGTTACGTTTATTTCTTTCCATTCTTTAGACACTTCCTTATCAATTAATTTTTGAATAAATGTATTTTGAGCATTTAAATCATTACCCCATAATATTTGTATTGGCATAATAGCTCAATAAAAACCATATATTAACTATGATTACTTCTAACACAAATTAAATTTAATGGTAATAGATCATCCAATTTTTTTGGAAAGCATCAGATTCATAAGATCTCATTTAGTAGCCAATGATCTAAATTATTTGGAAAAAAAAGTGTTAGAGAGATTAGTCCATACTTCAGGAGATTTTTCAGTTCAAAATCTTGTAAATTTTAGTGAAGGTGCTTGCGAAAAAGGGCTTCAGGCTCTTAAAAATGGCGCTCCGATTTTAACTGATACTGATATGGCTGCAGCAGCAATAAAAACTATGGCAGAAAATACCACTAGGAATAAAGTATTCACCGCTAGAATGTGGTTTGGAAAAAATAATCATACAAACTTAACTAAAACTGCATATGGCTTAAGCGAAGGTTGGAAGGAGTTATCCGCTATGAATTCTGGAAGTAAATCACCCATTGTAGTTATTGGCAGTTCACCTACAGCGTTAACTTATTTAATTGATATTTTAGAGAATGCAAAAGATTTACCTAGTTTAATTATCGGAATGCCTGTTGGATTTATTGGAGTAGAGAAAAGCAAAAACAAACTAATTTCTACCGATCTTCCTAGGATTGTTTTGAATTCAACTAGAGGAGGTGCTGCCATGGCAGCTGCTGCGGTTAACGCCTTATTGAGGGAAACTATTTAAAAAGTATTTATTTTATAAAAATGTCAAAAATCTACTTAATATCATAATTTAATTTGTTATTTTTTTCTAAAGAATTTAAAACTGATTTTGCTTTTTCTATAACTTCTTTTGGAACTCCTGCTAATTTAGCTGCTTCTATCCCATAGCTTTTGTTTGAGCCCCCTTTAACAATCTTGTGGCTAAAAATTAGCTGATCGTTATTTTGTTCTACTAAAACTTGAAAATTTTGTATATTCTTATTTGAATTTTTTAAATAATTCAGCTCATGATAGTGCGTAGCAAAAATAGTATTACATTGAATTTTTTTTGCAAGATATTCACTTACTGACCAAGCTATTGAAAGTCCATCAAAAGTAGATGTCCCTCTGCCTATCTCATCAAGTAAAACTAGTGAGTTAGAAGTTGCCTGATTTAAAATTGATGCAGTTTCAGACATTTCTACCATAAATGTTGATTGTCCAGATGATTGATCATCAACAGCCCCAATTCTTGTGAAAATCCTATCTGCAATCTCGATTTCAGCATTATTAGCAGGAACAAAGCTACCAATTTGTGTGAGAATTTGTATTAAACCAAGTTGTCTTATAAAGCAACTTTTTCCGCTTGCATTGGGACCGGTTAATATAATTAATTTTTGATTATCCTCAAAAGAGATATCGTTTGCTACAAACTTTTTATCACTTAATAATTGCTCTACAATTGGATTTCTTCCTGCGATAATTTTTGTACTATTTTTTGTCCTTGAATCATTTATTGGTATTAATGAAGGTTTTATAAAATTGTTTTCTACTGAAGTAATTGATAAACCAAGCAGTGCATCAAGAGATGCTATGGATTTTGCGATTGATCTTATTTGTTGTGTTTTTGCAGCAACTATATTTCTTAATTCGCAGAAAATTTCATATTCTTTTGATGAAGCTCTACTTTTTATTTGGAAAATCTTATTTTCTTTATTTTTAATTTCTGAAGTGATATACCTTTCTTCATTAGTAAGTGTTTGCCTTTTGATCCAATGTTGTGGAGCTAAATTAACTTTTGACTTATTTATAGAAATGTAATAACCAAAATTTTTATGAAATTGAATTTTTAGGTTTGAAATTTTGCTAATTTTCCTTTCCTTTAATTCCTCTTTATTTAGCCACTCAGAGTAATCATCCATTAAATTGCGTAAACCATCTAATATATTGTCAACACCATCGTGGATCATGCCTCCTTCACTAATATTTAGAGGAGGATTTTCCACTAGTTTAAAACTTATAGTATCAGCTAATTCTAAGAGTCCTTCATCAATATTTTTTAATTGATCAGTCCAATCTGGGAGATCATATTTGAATAATTCAATTATGGATTTTAGTCTAGGCAATTTTTTTAAACCTTCAGCTATTGCAATTAAGTCTCTGGGACTTGCATGACCTGCACAAGCTCTACCTGCAAGTCTTTCTAAATCCCCCATTGCTCTAAGTGAATTTTGGGTATCTTTACGTAATTTTTTAGATTCAAGAAAGTTAGTAATTATATTTTGTCTTTTATAAATTTCATTAACGTTTAATAGTGGTGAATCTATCCACCTTCTTAAACACCTTGCACCCATGCAAGTATAAGTTCTATCAATACTCCATAGTAGAGAACCTACATAATTGTTTTCTCGTTGTGTATTTTTGATTTCTAAGTTTTTTTGAGTTTGATAATCAATAATTAATTTGTTGTGACCATATTGGATTTGTGGAAAGTCTAATGATATTTTTAAAGAAGAATCTTTATCTAAATTTGAAGGATTAATTTTTTCTAAATAATTTAATAAACCTCCAAGTGATCTAGTTGCATTGTTTAAATTTTTAAGTCCTATTCCCTCTAGGTTTGCAATTTGGAAATAATTTTTTATTAGATAATTTGCTTCATTAATTCCAAAATTAGTCTCTTGAGAAACAGTATATGTAATTTGACTATTTTCTTTAATTAATAAATTTCTTACTGCATTGCTTCCTACAATGATTTCTGAAGAATCTAATTTAATAATTTCATCAAATAGTTTTGACAGAGATTGGCCTTCTAAAGTTATTAATTCTCCTGTGCTTACATCAGCTTTTGATATACCCCATTCATAAGATTCATCTGAGTTTTCTTCTGATAAGTAAATAGCAGTAATCCAATTATTTTTCTTTGCTATTAACATCCCCTCTTCAATTACAGTTCCAGGAGTAATTATTCTTGTTATTCCTCTTTTAATTGGAGTCCCATAATTTCCAGAACTTTTTTCTAATTGATCGCATATAACCACCGAATAATTTTTTTTAATTAAATCAGCACAGTATCTCTCCATTGCATGATGGGGAACCCCTGCCATAGGGATCTTACCAATCTCTTTGCCAGCATCTTTACTGGTAAGCGTTATTTCTAAAAGGTTAGATATTAATACAGCGTCCTCAAAAAAACATTCAAAAAAATCTCCTAATCTATAAAGTAATAACCTATCTTTATTTTCTTCTTTTAGAGTTACATAATGCTTCATTACAGGAGTTAATTTCAGTTTTGAAACTGTTTTATAGCTATAAGATTCTTCATTGATGCAAACATTTTTGTTATTTGAAATTAAATCAGTCTTAAATTTATTTATTAATTTAGTTGAATTTTTTCTTTGTCTGGGTCTTTTTTGCGATTCTTTTTTTAAATCTTCCGAAGATAAATCTTCTGGAATTTTTGGTATTTCTTTTTGCTCGTTATTATCATTACCAATCGTAAATAAATTCTTTTGAATTATCGTATCTTCTTGCATACTTTTTTAATTCCTAAATAGATATTAGGTAGAAATTTTTTTTTTGCATTCAAAGTGGCTAAAGTATGTAAATTTTCTCTAAAAATTATCATTTTCATGAGATTATAGTATTTATAATATTCGAAACTTAAGACTAAATTATGCAGGCTGTTAACTTTTTCTTTGTAAATGCTCTATTATTTGCTTCTTTAATAGCGGTAGTTGGAGTACCCGTTTTATATGTGACTCAACCTTCTACTGAGGAAGGACAGCGAGAAAGTAGGAGAAAAATTTATTCCATTGCTGCTGTTTGGGTTGTTTTGGTTTTTGTTACAGGGATAGTTTCTTCACTAGTTTGAACTTAATACCTTTTCGTGAGAGTCTATTAATATATCTAAGTAAAATTTAATGGCTATTTTTGAGGGTTCTTTTACTAATGCCTCTACTTTAAAAGTTGGGATTGTAATAGCAAGATTTAATGATTTAATTACAAATAAAATTCTATCTGGTTGTCTTGATTGTTTAAAAAGACATGGTTTAGATACTTCTGAATTAAGCAATCAAGTAGATATAGTTTGGGTTCCTGGTTCTTTCGAATTACCAATCGCAGCTAAAACCCTCATGAAAAAAAAGAGTTATGACGTCGTAATTGCTCTTGGGGCTGTGATCCGTGGTGAAACTTCCCACTATGATGTAGTTATATCTGAGGCGAGCAAAGGTATTTCGCAAGTTTCAAATGAAAATAACGTTCCAATTATTTTTGGAGTTTTAACTACTGATACTATGCAGCAGGCTTTAGAAAGAGCAGGGATTAAAAATAATCTTGGTTGGAATTATGCTTTACAAGCAATTGAGATGGGATCCTTAATTAAAAATTTAAATTAATTGAAAAAATTTAATTATTTTTATCATTGATCCCTTCTTTGAGATAAAATAAAAAAGTTATGCGGATGTAGCTCAGTGGTAGAGCATCTCCTTGCCAAGGAGAATGTCGAGAGTTCGAATCTCTTCATCCGCTTTTAATGTTTGTATCTTTTAGGATATTCTTAATAAAAATTTCGTAATGAAAAGAGTAATTTCTATTGAGGATTTAAAGGGATTATTTACTAAACCTTATGGTGTGGATGCACCAACAAAACAAAAATGGGCTGAATTTTATAATGAGAATGTTATTTTTACAGACCCAACTCAAGAAACAGAGGGCTTAGATTCTTATATTAAAGCTCAAGAAAAGCTTGTTAAAAGATGTGATGATGT
The DNA here is from genome assembly GCF_000759885.1 of Prochlorococcus marinus str. GP2. Taxonomy (NCBI): domain Bacteria; kingdom Bacillati; phylum Cyanobacteriota; class Cyanophyceae; order Synechococcales; family Prochlorococcaceae; genus Prochlorococcus; species Prochlorococcus marinus. The sequence continues at coordinate 360,203 of NZ_JNAH01000008.1, read as the reverse complement.
TTTTTTAGAAACTCATGCCATTTCCATAACTGGAGATTGTGGATTTGTTGAATGGACAATGGGTTTAAAAATTATGGGGAAAGAATTTATTTATCCTGGAACTACTCGTTTATTATTTGGAGAAAATGGATTAATAAAAGAGCATAGAGATTACTTTGATTTTTGCGGTCCAACTTTTGGACCAGTGCCTATTTTAGGTCCTTTTATAAGATGGCTCTATGGTAAATTTGTCTCTTGATTTTGAAAAAATTTTTTTAATAGTATATATCTTTATATTTCACGAATTAACAAATCTTGAGAAATGACTTCTTTAAAGTCAAATTGAGAATAGAACAATTTTTTATTAGTAGTCATTAAATATAGTTTCTTTGTATTTTTAATTTTTTTCGAAGATAAAAGATTTTTTACAATTAATGATCCATATCCATTACCTTGGTGATTTTGATCTATCACAATATCCCAAAGCACCCCCCGATAAACTCCATCTGTTAAAGCTCTACCAAAACCAACTATTTCCCTGCCAACCCAAACGCTAACAATAACGTCACTGTTAGCAAGGCATTTTTTCAGATCATGAATTGTTCTATTTTTTGTCCAGAAAGCATTTTTATCTAATAATTTTTGTAGTTTATTTAATCCATTAGTCGGTCTAAAGTTAGGACCTAATCCAAAAAACCTTAACCCTAGAGCTCCTTTGGAATGTTTGATTAGAGATATTGCTTTCATTTTTTAAAAAGTTTTTGAAAAGTGACGAAGATTCTAATTTTTTTTGATTTTAATTTAATTACCTTAGTCGATCATTTCTTGAAAATAAAGAGATATGATTTTTATCCATTCTGTTGTAACGCGCTAATTTATAATGTTTGTAATAAGATAAATTTTTTAAGGACTATTACTTATGCTAAAACTTTTGTTGGGTGACCCGAATACACGAAAGTTAAAGCGCTATCAACCAATAGTGGAAGAGATAAATTTTTTAGAAGAAGAAATTTCTGCATTAACTGATGATGATTTGAGAATAAAAACTAAAGATCTTAAATCAAAGATTTCATCAGAATTAGATATTAAAAAACAAAAAGAAATCTTAGAAGCGTCTCTGCCAAAAGCATTTGCAATTGTTAGAGAAGCAAGTAAACGTGTTCTTGATATGAGACATTTTGATGTTCAGTTAATAGGTGGGATGGTTTTACATGAATGTCAAATTGCTGAAATGAAGACTGGAGAAGGAAAAACTCTTGTAGCAACATTACCTTGCTATTTGAATGCTTTAACTGGAAAAGGAGTGCATGTAGTTACCGTAAATGATTATTTAGCTAGAAGAGATGCCGAGTGGATGGGACAAGTTCATCGTTTTTTGGGTTTATCCGTTGGGTTGATTCAACAAGATATGAACCCAGTTGAGAGAAAGAAAAATTATAACTGTGATATAACTTATGCAACAAATTCCGAATTAGGATTTGATTATTTAAGAGACAATATGTCCACTGATATAAATGAGGTAGTGCAAAGAAAATTTAATTACTGTGTGATTGACGAGGTTGATTCGATATTAATTGATGAGGCAAGAACTCCTTTAATCATTTCAGGTCAAGTTGAAAGACCACAAGAAAAATATCAAAAAGCTGCAGAGTTATCTTTATCACTGGTCAAAGCAAAAGATTTAAGTAAAGATGGTATTGATCCTGAAGGGGATTATGAAGTTGATGAAAAGCAGAGAAGTTGTATATTAACTGATCAGGGTTTCGCTAAATGTGAAGAGTATTTGGGAGTTAGTGATTTATATAATCCTAAAGATCCTTGGGCACACTACATTACTAATGCTTTAAAAGCTAAAGAATTATTTATTAAAGATGTAAATTATATTATTAAAAATGATGAAGCTGTCATAGTAGATGAATTTACTGGAAGAGTAATGCCGGGAAGGCGTTGGAGTGATGGACAGCATCAGGCAATAGAAGCAAAAGAGAACCTTAAAATTCAGCCTGAGACGCAAACATTAGCATCAATCACTTATCAAAATTTTTTCTTGTTATATCCTGGTCTAGCAGGAATGACCGGGACTGCAAAAACTGAGGAGGTCGAATTTGAGAAAACTTATAAATTAGAATCAACAGTTATACCAACAAATCAAATCAGGAAGAGAAAAGATTTGTCTGATCAAGTATTCAAGACAGAGATTGGTAAATGGAAAGCTGTTGCTAACGAAACAGCGCAAATTCATAGAGATGGTAGACCTGTTTTAGTTGGTACGACAAGCGTTGAAAAAAGTGAATTGTTAAGTTCACTTTTATCTGAAGAAAAAATCCCTCATAATTTATTAAATGCCAAGCCAGAAAACGTTGAACGTGAGGCGGAAATTGTCGCTCAGGCAGGAAGAGCAGGTGCTGTGACGATTGCAACAAATATGGCTGGAAGGGGAACCGATATCATCCTTGGTGGTAATAGTGACTATATGGCAAGACTGAAATTAAGAGAGACTTTAGTTCCCTTACTTGTAAAGCCTAATAATGAGCATAAGCCACCAATCCCTAAACAAAGAAATTCAAAAGTAAAGGGCGGTTTTTCTTCAAAAGTAGACTCAAATTTGAAAAAGAATAATCAAAACTCTTCAACAAGCCTTTTCCCTTGCAAGTTGGATGAAGTAATTACGAAGAAACTCTCTATTTTATCCAATGAACTTGTTAAAAATTGGGGTGATAGACAACTTTCTATCTTGGAGCTAGATGACCGGATAGCTACAGCTGCAGAAAAAGCGCCCACTGATGATAATATGATCAAGCTTTTGAGAGAATTATTATCAGATGTAAAAAAAGAATATGAAAAAGTTTTGATTCATGAAGAAGAAAAAGTAAGAAAAGCTGGCGGATTACATGTTATTGGCACTGAAAGACATGAATCACGAAGAGTAGATAATCAACTTAGAGGTAGAGCGGGAAGACAAGGTGATCTTGGAAGTACAAGATTCTTTTTATCTCTGGAAGATAATTTATTAAGAATTTTTGGTGGTGATAGGGTCGCAAATCTAATGAATGCATTTAGAGTTGACGAAGATATGCCCATAGAGTCAGGAATGCTCACTAGGTCTTTAGAAAGTGCTCAAAAGAAAGTAGAGACTTATTATTATGATATTAGAAAACAAGTTTTTGAATATGATGAGGTAATGAATAATCAAAGAAAAGCAGTTTATAGTGAAAGACTAAGAGTCCTGCAAGGAATTGATTTAAAAAATCAAGTTTTAGGATATGGAGAAAGAACTATGAGTGAAATTGTAGAGGCTTATATTAATCCTGATCTTCCTCCCGAAGAATGGAATATTGATCAATTAATTTCTAAAGTCAAAGAATTTATATATTTATTAGATGATCTGAAAGCTGACGATATTGATTTACTTTCTATAGAAGAATTAAAAAACTATCTTCAAGAGCAGTTGCGAACAGCTTATGATTTAAAGGAATCACAAATTGAAAAGATTCGTCCAGGATTAATGAGAGAAGCTGAAAGATTTTTCATTTTACAGCAAATTGATAATCTCTGGCGAGAACATCTTCAATCGATGGATTCTTTAAGGGAATCTGTTGGATTAAGAGGTTATGGCCAAAAAGACCCTTTGATCGAATATAAAAACGAAGGGTATGATATGTTTCTCGAAATGATGACTAATATGAGAAGAAATGTTATTTATTCAATGTTTATGTTCCAACCTAAAACTGATACTGATGACAAAAATTAATTGAAGTATTAATCATCGCCAAGAAATTCAAAAATTTCTTTATCTTTAAGATTTTGAGAATCACCGAGTTTTGATATATCGATAGATTCCGAGTTAACTACACATTGTAATGTTTTTTGTAATTTAAGAATTTCATTTTCAAGACAATCTATTCTATCCATTAAGTTTTTTATTACATTTGCTTCTGCATCTGGTAGTGCAGAATGAGCTAGTGGATTTACTTTAACACCACTTTGATGTACTACTCTTCCAGGAACTCCAACTACAGTACTGTTACCATCTACATTTCGAACAACTACTGAACCGGCACCAATACGTGTATTAGATCCTACTGTGATAGATCCAAGAACTTTTGCACCTGCACCAACTACAACATTTTCCTTTAAAGTTGGGTGTCTTTTCCCATGACTCTTCCCTGTTCCGCCTAAAGTTACACCTTGATAAAGCAAGCAATTATTTCCAATCTCGGCTGTTTCACCAATAACAACCCCCATACCATGATCTATGAAAACTCGCTTTCCAATTTTTGCTCCAGGATGGATTTCAATTCCTGTTATTAACCTATTGAGATGACTTAATAAACGTGGTATTAAAGGAATTCGCAATTGCCATAATTTATGAGTAAACCTGTGAATTACAATTGCTTGAAATCCTGGGTAGCAGAGAATAATCTCTATTATCCCTCTCGCCGCAGGGTCTCTCTCTTTGATTATTTCTATATCTGATTTAAAAGTTGTTAACATGACCTAATTGATAACTCCAATTTCTTTTTTTAAGTGATTTATTGTTTCGATACTTAAGTAATTTTTAGCACAAATTATTTGAGGTAATCTTATAAGCTGAGATCGATTTTTTAATAACGTGTTTTCTACAACTGAAAGACTAGGACCATCACAAACTATGAGGTTTGAAGTCTTTAAAAGTGATAGTAATCTACTGTTATTATCTGAGATTGCCGTCATAAGAATTAATTCGCTACCTCTCATGCTATGGATAATAACTTCAGCTGCCCTCAATAAACCGGGACTAATGCTAACTATACCTACACAACTACCAGCATTAAATTCTTTGAGAATTTTTAATTCCTTTTGAAAGTCGCTCAAGTCAACTGCAATAGCTCGTACTCCATGCTGTTTGGCAACTTTTTCTAGAGGCTGCAAAAAATATCTGCTTGTGACAATAGTGCCATTATTTGCATTGCTCAAAACTTTTTCTAATTCTTCCATGGGAACAACTTCCACTGGTACATTAATTTTTGGAGATAGGTCTTCTGCAATTAGCATAGAAGCACCTATATCCTCTCTAGGAGTACTGACTAAAATTCTTGATCCACAATTAATACGCCAATCAATTTCATTGGTTAACATTTCTCTCGTTTCTTGTAAGGTGCAGCCAATATTTATGAAGTTATCAATAGCTCTCTTTGCTTCTTGATCTGGTAGTTTAAATGTCTTTTCTTTTGAGTAAATTGATTTTTTAAAGTCTCTTTTAGTCAAATTGTCTCTTACATAAATTCCTGATCCTGCTATTGCTTCCACGACCCCATCAATTTCAAGTTGTCTATAAACTTTGCTTATAGTATTCCGATGGAGTCCAGTCTGCATTGCAAGCTGTCGAGTGCTGGGAAGTCTGTGACCAGGAGGATAATGTCTTGCTGCTATTGCAAAGCAAATTTGATTATAAAGTTGTGTCGATGCTGGGATATCACTTTCTTGCTGTATATGAAATCTCACTTTAGAAAAGTTCCTAATTGCTAAATTTTTAGATGTAGTGACACTTTAACATTTGTCATAACTTTTAGATAATAATTTTTACTCTGCTTCTTTTTTAATTAGAGGAGTTTTTCTAGGGCTTAAAAACATTATCATATTTCTACCTTCTCTTTTTGGCTTCTGTTGAACTTCTGATTGCTCCTCTAAATCATTAGCCATTTTCAGAAGAAGTGTTTCAGCTAAATTTGAGTGTTGAATTTCTCTTCCTCTGAAAATTACAGTGCACTTTACTTTATCTCCAGATTTTAAAAATTTAGTAGCTTGACCGATCCTTACGTCATAATCATGCTTATCAATTTTGTACCTCATTTTTACTTCTTTAACTTCAGTTTGATGAGATTTTTTTCTTGCTTCTTTTGCTTTTTTTTCTTGTTCAAATTTATATTTTCCATAATCCATTATTCTGCAAACAGGAGGATTTGCTTTTTCGCTTACTAAAACTAAATCAAGTTCTCTTTCAGACGCTATCTCTAATGCTTTCAATCTATCTATAACACCTAATTGTTTTCCATCTGAATCAACAACTCTCAATTGAGGGTATTTTATTCTTTCATTTATATTAGGGAGCTCTCTTACTGGAGCACGGCGGTCAAAGCGTGGGCGTGGGGGCATTCAGTTCAGTTAATTAATTGATTGGATGATAAACAAAATCTTTTAGTTATAAATTTAGCCTAAAAAAGACTCTATCTTAATTATTGCATCTTTTAGCAGGTTTTTGTTATTAAGCCAAATAGGATTATTCTTATTCCTAAACCATGTTTTTTGTCTTTTGGCAAATTGTATGGTTTTTGAAGTAGTTAACTCAATCGCTTGATTTATCGTTAATTTGTTATTTAAGACCTCCTTGGCTTCTCCATAACCAATGGTTTTTAATATTGGTAAATCAAATCCATATTTATTAATAAGATGTCTCGTTTCTTCAATTATTCCAGATAAAAACATATTTTTTGTTCTTTGTAGTATTCTTTCTTTCAGGTCATCTCTATCTAATCCAAGCTCTAATATTCTCCAGTTAGGAGGGTTTTGAATTGCTTGAATTGACAAAGGTTTACCTGTTACATAAAAAACTTCCAAAGCCCTTATTGTTCTAATGTTATCGGCAGGATTGATTTTTTTTGTTGATTTTGGATCGCAATTTTTTAATAGTTCCCAGCATTCTTTCTGCCCAAGATCATCTAATTGTTTTCTCAAATGATTTTGTGGAGGGACATCTGGCATAAAAAAACCTTTTGTTATTGAGTTCATATACAAACCACTTCCTCCAACAAGAAATGGTAAATTATTTTGTTTAATTTCTTTTTTTATTGATTTTTGTGCAATTTCTTGAAATTGTTTTACATTAATTGGATTAATAGGTTCTTTGAGATCTATTAAAAAATGCTTTATTTTTCTTTGTTGATGCTTAGATGGTTTTGCTGTGCCAATATCCATAGATTTATAAATTTGTCTTGAATCTATATTGTGAATACAAGTTTTAAAATGTTTTGCAATTTCTATAGCTAATTCTGTTTTACCACTTGCAGTTGGTCCAATTAAAACTATTACTTGAGGTGAATTAGAAGACATATGAAATACTGAAGAATATATTATTAGCTATATAATTAAAGAGATTAAATTTTTCATAGACTTCGAGCCTTTCTCTAATTACGGTGGTAAGTTTAATTAAAGACCTTTTAAAAATAACATTTTAAAAGTTTAACGATTTTTTTTTATATTAAATGAGTGAGGACAAAAGATCTAATAAAATCTCAAATGACTATGGTGCAGAACAGATTCAGGTTTTAGAAGGCCTTGAGCCTGTCCGTAAACGTCCTGGGATGTATATAGGTTCAACAGGTCCTAGAGGTTTGCATCATTTAGTATATGAGGTCGTTGATAACTCAGTTGATGAAGCACTTGCTGGACATTGTGATCATATTGAAATAGTTCTTAGATCAGATGGATCAGCTTCAATCTCTGATAATGGACGGGGTATACCAACAGATATTCATCCAAGGACTGGAAAAAGTGCCTTAGAAACTGTACTAACTGTTCTTCATGCAGGAGGTAAATTCGGAAGTGGAGGTTATAAAGTATCAGGAGGCTTGCATGGAGTAGGAATATCTGTCGTTAATGCTCTAAGCGAATGGGTTAATGTGACCGTTTATAGGGATGGTAGTGAATTTAATCAAAGATTTGAAAAAGGTTTATCAAAGGGTGAATTGCAAACTAAGAAACAGTCTGAAAAACCTTTTAAAAAAGGAACTACTATTTGCTTTAAACCTGATAAAACAATTTTTTCTGGAGGAATAGAATTTGAATATGCTTTGCTTTCTTCTAGGTTGAGAGAACTAGCTTATCTTAATGGCGGTGTAAAAATTGTTTTTAGAGATGAGAGAAATGAATTATCAGATGGCTCTTTTAAAGAAGAAATTTACTTATATGAAGGAGGTATTAAAGAATATGTTGAGTACATGAATGCAGAAAAAGACTCTATTCATCCTGAGATCATTTATGTTGACTCAGAGAAAGAAAACGTTTATGTAGAAGCAGCTTTGCAATGGTGTTCAGATGTATATTCAGATAATATTCTAGGTTTTGCAAATAATATCAGAACTATTGATGGAGGCACTCATATTGAAGGACTAAAAACAGTTTTGACAAGAACTTTCAATAATCTTGCAAAAAAAAGGGGGAAAAGAAAAGATGTTGAAAAAAATTTAGCTGGCGAAAATATTAGAGAGGGCTTGACTGTAGTTTTATCGGTTAAAGTTCCAGATCCTGAATTTGAAGGACAAACAAAAACAAAATTAGGAAACACTGAAGTAAGAGGAATTGTTGATTCTCTTATTGGCGAGGCTCTTACAAAATATATGGAATTTAATCCTGGAGTTTTGGATTTGATTCTTGAAAAAGCAATCCAATCATTTAATGCAGCAGAAGCTGCAAGAAGGGCAAGAGAATTAGTCAGAAGAAAAAGTGTTCTTGAAAGTTCTACTTTGCCAGGCAAACTAGCTGATTGTAGTTCTAGAGATCCTTCAGAATCAGAAATTTATATCGTTGAGGGAGACTCTGCTGGAGGTTCTGCAAAACAAGGAAGAGATAGAAATTTTCAAGCTATTTTGCCTTTGAGAGGTAAAATTCTTAATATTGAAAAAACTGATGATACTAAAATTTATAAAAACACTGAAATTCAGTCATTAATAACAGCTCTTGGATTAGGAATTAAAGGTGAAGAGTTTGATGTGAGCTCACTGAGATATCACAGAGTTGTAATTATGACGGATGCTGATGTTGATGGAGCTCATATTAGAACTTTATTATTGACATTTTTTTATAGGTATCAGAGGGAACTTGTCGAGAATGGTTTTATATATATAGCTTGCCCTCCTCTATATAAAGTTGAAAGAGGAAAAAATCATAAATATTGTTATAACGAGAATCAATTAAAGGATACAATTCTAGGATTTGGGGATAATGCTAACTACAATATTCAAAGATTTAAAGGATTAGGTGAGATGATGCCAAAACAATTGTGGGATACCACAATGAATCCCCAGACTAGGATGATGAAGAGGGTTGAAATCGAAGATGCAATTGAAGCTGACAGAATATTCAATATACTAATGGGAGACAAAGTAGGACCAAGAAGAGAGTTTATTGAAACTCATAGTAGTAATTTAGATATGGCAACTTTAGATATATGATGAACAATTTGCTTAAGAATATTTGTTTAATTATATTTGCATTAATTGGTCCAATAACCTTACCTGCTGGTGGAATTCAAAAAAGTTTAAATCAATATAATTTTCCTAATAAAAATAAGGAAATTATACTAAGTTCTAATACTTCTCTTTTTTCTTTCCCTGCAAAAGATGCAAAACAGTTAATAGTTCTGGATTCAGGAACCTTAATAACTATATTACGTAATTGGAAAGTAAATGATAATGAAATTTGGATTAGGGTAAAATTAGCTACGAACAAAATTTTAGATGATCCAAATAAAATTACAAAAGGTTGGATAAAAATGTAAATTTTGGATTTCAGTTCAATTGGTATAGTTTTACTTGGTAGTACTTTTGGATTAATACTTAGAATATTTATTCAAGATAACTTTACGATAAAAATTGGTTTCGATATTCAAAATACTTCATTAGTTAATTTTATAGCATCATTTTTATTGGGAATTTTAGTACCTTTAAATTTCTTTAGTAACTATTTTTTGCTTTTTTATGCTGGTTTTTTAGGATCTTTTAGTACATTTTCTTCTTTTATATACCAATTATTTATTCTATTTAAGAAACGAAGATACTTAAGTTTAATTTTTCACTACACCGAAGTAATGATAATTTCATTTATTTTATTTTATTTTGGTTATTTTATTTCACGAATTTTTAAATGAGTATAAAAAATTTTATTTATGTACTTCTGGCTTGCTATGCAGCAACTTTCTTAAGATTACTAATAGATAATAACTTAATTATTTCAATAGTTGGATCATTTTTATTTGGATTAATAATCAGCAAAAATTTAAACAGCGTAACTAAAAAAATTTTATTAACTGGTTTTTTTTCGTGTTTTACTTCTTTTAGCGGATTTATATATTTCTTGTATGAGATTTTGAATCAAGGTAATTGGATAAAATTTATAATTTTTTTAAATTTAATAATCACTATAAATTTATTCACAATGCTTTTTGGGGTTTGGATCAGTAGTAAATTTACTTAAATTTCATATAATACTGTTAATACATTGACTAGGAATAATATTTATGAATGAGAGTAAACTCGATTCGATTACATCTTTTTCTTCAGATATAAGTACTAGAGAAAAAATTACTATACAACTTGAAGATTTATTAATCGCAGGAAATTATGATGAAGCAAAATTACTTCTTGAGCCTTCCCAGCCTGTCGATATTGCTGATGCTATTGGAAGTCTTCCCTTAATATTGCAAGCATTAGCATTTAGATTACTAAAGAAAAACGAGGCAATAGAAGTATATGAATATTTAGATCCGATAGTTCAGCAAACTTTATTAGACAGACTTCGTTCAGGAGAAGTTTTAGAGATTGTGGAAAAAATGTCCCCTGATGATAGGGTTCAACTATTTGATGAGTTGCCTGCAAAAGTTGTTCGAAAATTTTTATCTGCTTTAAGTCCTGGTGAAAGGAAAGTAACAGCTGAATTACTTGGATATGAGCCTGAAACGGCTGGACGATTAATGACTACTGAATTCATAGATCTTAAAGAGATGCAGACAGCTGCTGAAGCGCTGTCCTTAGTTAGAAAAAGAGCGCCATTTACTGAAACAATATATAGCTTGTATGTTACGGATAAAGAAAGGCATTTAACTGGAATTCTCTCTCTGAGAGACTTAGTAACAGCTGATCCTTCCAAGCCAATAGGAGATGTAATGACTAAAGATGTCGTTAATATATCCACCAATACTAATCAAGAAGAAGTAGCAAGGGCGATACAAAGATATGATTTTTTAGCTCTTCCAGTTGTTGATAAAGAAAAAAGACTTGTTGGAATAGTAACTGTTGATGATTTAATTGACGTCATTGAGCAAGAAGCAACTCGTGATATTTATGCAGCAGGCGCTATACAGCCTAGTGACGAGGATGATTATTTTCAAAGTAGTTTGTTTACAATAACTCGACGACGAATTCTATGGTTATTAATCTTAGTTTTAGCAAATGGTTTGACCACAAAAGTAATTGCGATGAATGATCAAATATTAAAAGAAATAGTTTTACTAGCTGCATTCATCCCCTTGCTAATAGGTACTGGGGGGAATGTTGGTGCTCAAAGTTCTACAGTTGTTATTAGAGGGTTAAGTACTCAAAAATTGAAGTCTCTTGGTGCAATTAAGGCAGTAGTCAGGGAGGCAATAACAGGAGCTTTTTTAGGGGTTTTGATGATGTTAGTTGTGTTTCCTTTCGCGTGGTGGCAGGGAGAAGGCCCTTTAATAGCAGCTGCCGTGGGCATCAGCCTTATTTCGATAACGACATTAGCAGCTACTACTGGAGCTATTCTTCCTTTGTTATTTGACAAAATGAAATTGGACCCTGCTTTAATGTCATCTCCTTTCATAACAACAGTCACAGACATTGCGGGTGTGTTTATTTATTTAAGTACTGCAAAATGGTTATTAACTTCTAGAATTTTATAAATTAAGTAGGTATTTATTCTCATTTTTGTAAAATTGTGGATTTTTTTGTTTAACTTTACATTTCTTAATGGTATTGTTTACAAAACAACATCTATCCTACATGGCTTCCGAAATCATAAGTGAGAATAAATTAACATCAATTGCAAGTCTAAAGGCTAGTAATGATGTAGATCTAGTGAGATCATATTTAAGGGATATAGGTAGAGTTCCTTTATTATCCCATGAGCAAGAAATAACTCTCGGCAGACAAGTTCAAGAATATGTTCAAGTTGAAAGAGCAGAACTTGAAATAATTGAAATTAATGGTGATAAGCCAAGCATTGAAGAATTATCAAAAAAATTAAATCTTACTACCTCCCAGATAAAAAAAAGGATACGAGCTGGACAACGCGCTAAAGAAAGAATGGTTGCTGCTAATTTAAGATTGGTAGTAAGTGTTGCAAAAAAATATACCAAAAGAAATATGGAGTTATTAGATCTTATTCAGGAGGGAACAATTGGATTGGTAAGGGGAGTTGAAAAATTTGATCCAGCTAGAGGCTATAAATTCTCAACATACGCTTATTGGTGGATTAGACAAGGTATTACTAGGGCAATAGCTGAAAAAAGTAGAGCGATAAGGTTACCAATTCATATAACTGAAATGCTTAATAAGTTGAAAAAAGGTCAAAGAGAATTGAGTCAAGAAATGTCTCGAACTCCAACGGTTAGTGAACTAGCCAAATATGTGGATCTTCCAGAAGATGATGTTAAAGATTTAATGTGCAAGGCTGGACAACCAGTGAGTCTCGAAACAAAGGTTGGTGATGGTGAAGATACTGTTTTATTAGATTTACTAGCGGGTGGAGAGGATTTGCCAGACGAACAAATCGAGATGGATTGTATGAGAGGAGATCTTCACTCTCTTTTGCATCAATTACCTGATCTACAATGTAGAGTTCTAAGAATGAGATACGGGATGGATGGTGATGAACCAATGTCTCTTACAGGTATAGGAAGGGTACTAGGGATAAGCAGAGATCGAGTGAGAAACTTAGAAAGAGATGGATTAAGAGGTTTGAGAAGACTTAGTGATAATGTAGAAGCTTATTTTGTTTCATGAAGAAATTCATAAATTAATTTATTTGTTTTTTCAGGTTCTTCATCATGAGGACAATGACCAGCTCCTTCAATAATATCTAGTCTTTTAATATTCCTGAATTTTTTCCTCCAATCTTTAGCTTCATCTAGAGATTCCCAAGGATCTTTTTCCCCCCAAATTAATTGGATTGGAGTATCAATCTGATCGAAAAGGTCTGTAGCAAGATAGTCATCAAATAAGTTTATAAAGCCACGAAACGCCTCTTTAGAGTTTGCCCTTCTCGCGGGTTGATAAAGTATTTCAATTAATTCTTCATCTACATTTTTTCCTGAGGGGTAAGCTTGTTCAAGTATTTTCTTAATAACTTTTGGATTAGCAGCTCTTGAAAAAAGTGTATTACTAATGATTCTTTGTCTGACTAACGTTTTAAGAACTGGTCTCATTAGATTCATTAAGATATCACTTTTTTTTAAACGTTTATCATCCATAGTTCTTTGTGCACAATCAATTAAAATGACACCTTTGCAATAATCTTTTAGGATTTCAGCAGCTCTCAACGAAATAACACCACCAATTGAATTCCCTACCAAGTAAACAGGAGATTTTATTACTTCTGCACAAAATGTTGATATTTGATTACCCCATAAGTCAAATGAATATTTAATTGAGTTTTCTTTATCAGGTTCGTAATTTAGTAAAGCACAAGGCTGACTGCTTTTTCCAAATCCTAATAAGTCAATTGCGTAGCAGTTAGAAAATTTACCTAGAAAATCTTGATTATGTCTCCAGTGGTTTTTTGATGCACCAAATCCATGAATCAATAGTATATTAATATTTTTTTTGATAGTAGATTTTTTTGATAAAGACCAAGAAATTTCCCAATTTTTCCATTTCCAAGTTTCAGATTTATTTAAAGACACTATGAATATGCTGTTAATTAAACTTTAATTCAAAAAAAAAATATTCGTTTTTAATAAATTATTCTTAGTTAAGAAAGAGGATTTACTTTATGAAAAAGAAAAAAGTCATATGTGTTGGAGAGGCCTTAATAGACAGGATCAGAAATAAGTCAAATCAAGGATTTAGAGATTTTTTGGGTGGCGCTCCTGCTAATGTTGCTTGTGCATTGAGAAAATTAAAAATAGATTCAACATTTATTGGACGTTTGGGTAGTGATGATTATGGAAAAAAATTTATTATGCAATTTAAAGAATTGGAAGTTAATTTAGATTTCTTGCAATTAGATAATAATTCATGTACTCGAGTGGTTAATGTAGATAGAGACCAATTTGGAGATCGTTTTTTTTCAGGCTTTGAAGAAAATTCTTACTCATGCTTTGCAGACGAAGTTCTAAGTAAGAAATCAATCGAAAAAGAAATTTTAAATTTGGAGAAATCTTTTCTAGAAACAAAATATTTGGTTACGGGAACTATCTTATTATCATCTCCAGCATCAAGAGAGACTATCTTTTTTCTGCTTGAACAGGCTAAAAAATTTGAAGTCAAAATAGTTATTGATTTGAATTGGAGAGAAGTCTTTTGGGATCATTCAAGTTTTTCATCAGAAATTAGTAAAGCCTCAAGATTTAAATTAATCAAAAAATTTTTAAATCATGCAAATGTTTTAAAACTTGCTAATGAAGAAGCAACTTTGTTTTTTGAGGATGAAAATCCCTTTCTAATATCTCAACAATTGTCCAATAGACCAGATGTAATAATAACTGATGGTAAAAATCCAGTTGCATGGTATATCAATGGATTGCAGGGAATTACAGAAACTCCTTCTTCACAAAAAATTGTCGATACAACTGGTGCAGGCGATGCTTTTCTAGCTGGCTTAATTTCAAAATTAATTACTTCTGGCTACCCTTCAAATGAACGAGAGATAGAAGATTGCATTAAGTTCGCAGGTGTTTGTGGATTATTAACTTGTCTTGGCGAGGGCGCCATCCAGCAACAGCCATATTATGAGAAAGTTAATAAATTTTTGGGATCTCTTATTTCGTAGTATCTTCCGTAATTTTCTGCATAACTAATTTCTATTTTCCAGAAATTTTCAATAACTGATTCTATTAATTCTGGCCATTCAATAACTAAAATTGCTTGGCTTTGAACTGCCTCTTCTTCTTCTGAAAAAAAAACTTCTTTTGCTGAAGAAACATCTTCTAACCTGTATAAATCAAGGTGAATGAGCGGAATTTTGCCGGAATTATAGTGATGAGATAAAGCAAATGTAGGACTTGTAATGTCCTCATAGATAGATAGTCCTTTGGCAATGCCTTGTACGAATGAAGTTTTCCCGGCCCCAATTGGACCTTGTAATAAAACTATTGATTGTGGATTTAATTTTTGTGAGAGTTTTTTTCCTAAATTTAAAGTCTCTTCTAAATTCTCAACAAACACAAAATTACACAAAAATCATTTATAGTTTAATAGATAAAGTATTCACTAGATATGGTTATTGCAAATTCAATTAAAACCTCCATTCCAAATTACGTAATTGCTGATATCTCTTTATCAGATTTTGGTCGTAAAGAAATTAAAATTGCCGAGACAGAAATGCCAGGATTAATGGCACTTAGAGATAAATACCAATCTGAAAAGCCATTAAAAGGTGCAAAAATAGCTGGAAGTCTCCATATGACTATCCAAACAGCAGTTCTAATAGAAACCCTTGTTGATCTAGGTGCAGAGGTGAAATGGGCTTCATGCAATATTTTTTCAACTCAAGATCATGCGGCTGCAGCTATCGCAGATAGAGGAATTTCTGTATATGCAAAAAAAGGTGAGAGTCTTGATGAATATTGGCAGTATACCCATTACATCCTTGACTGGGGTTCAGACTCTCCAAATATGATTCTTGATGATGGAGGAGACGCAACTGGCTTATTGATACTTGGTAGTAAAGCAGAAAAAGATTTGTCTGTTTTAGATAATCCTAGTAATGAAGAAGAAATTTCCTTATTCAATTCTATCAAGTCTAAGTTGGAAAATGATAGTGACTTCTATTCTAGAATCAAGAGTAACATCATTGGTGTTACTGAAGAAACTACAACTGGAGTTGCCAGACTTTATCAACTGCAAAAGCAAAATGCTTTACCTTTTCCCGCTATTAACGTTAATGATTCAGTAACTAAGAGCAAATTTGATAATTTATATGGCTGCCGAGAATCTCTAGTTGACAGTATAAAGCGTGCTACTGATGTAATGATTGCTGGGAAGGTAGCTTTAGTAATGGGTTTTGGAGATGTAGGTAAAGGTTCAGCCCAGTCTTTAAGAGGGCTTGGTGCAATTGTAAAAGTTGCTGAAATTGATCCAATTTGTGCTCTTCAAGCAGCAATGGAAGGTTTTAGCGTTGTTACCTTAGACGATGTTGTGGAAGATATAGATATATTTGTTACAGCAACTGGTAACTATCAGGTAATAACAAACGAAAATCTTTTAAAGATGAAAAATGAGGCCATAGTTTGTAATATCGGCCATTTCGATAATGAAATTGATGTGGCTTCATTGAAAAATTATCCATGGGAAAATATAAAGCCCCAGGTTGATCACATAACTTTACCGAGTGGCAATAAAATAATCCTTTTAGCTGAAGGTAGATTAGTAAATTTAGGTTGTGCAACTGGACATCCAAGTTTTGTAATGAGTAATTCTTTTACAAATCAAGTACTAGCTCAAATTGAACTTTTCAATAAGTCAGAACAATACGCTCAGGAAGTTTACGTTTTACCAAAACATTTAGATGAAATGGTAGCCAGATTACATCTTGATAAAATTGGTGCAAAATTAACAAAATTAACCAAGGAACAAGCTGATTATATTAATGTTTCTGTTGAAGGACCTTATAAACCAGAACTTTATAGATACTAAGTTTGAGTTTAATTTTTATAAATTTACTTACTTCAATTCCTGACTATATTAGTTTGGCTGTTGAAAAAAATTCAACAATTGCATACCTTACTATAGGTTTGGCAATGTTTTTAGAAAACATAATACCTCCAATTCCTTCGGAAATAATTATGCCTTTAGGAGGGTTTTTTGTTTATCAACAAAAATTAAATTTTTATATTTTAGTTTTTTGGGGATTATTAGGAACGATCCTAGGATCTTTGCCTTGGTATTACTTAGGAAAATTAGTAAATGAAAAAAGACTTTCAAGCTTTCTAGACAAAAAAGGAAAATTTTTAGGAATTTCTTCGAATGATTTAAACAAAAGTAAAAGGTGGTTTGAAAAATATGGGACCTCTTTGGTTTTTTGGGGCCGATTAGTGCCAGGAATTAGAACTTTAATTTCAGTTCCTGCTGGCATAGAACTTATGCCATTAAGGAAATTCTTAATTTGGACTACATTAGGTAGCTTGATTTGGGTTGCACTTCTCACTTATGCAGGTTATTTTTTTGGTGAAAATTATCAAATTATTGAAACTTATTTAGATCAAATTAAATATTTTGTGAAGCCAATTTTATTTTTAATTTTCTTATATTTTTTTATAAAACTGATTATTAGATTAGTTAGAAAAAATAGTGATTAAAAAGGGATTTCACTAGAGTTACCTTCGTTAGAATACTGTTTATTTTCAGACTCTTTTCGCGAGCTCAGCAAATTTAATCTATCTACTCTCACGACTGGTTTGTATCGATCTTCCCCAGTATTTTTATCTTTCCAACTATCAATTTTAAAGCTTCCTGTAATTCCAATAAGGGATCCTTTTTTAACATAATCTGCTGCTATTTGAGCTTGTTTGCCCCATATTTCTAAATTAAACCAGTCTGGCTCTTCATCCCTGCTTCTTCTGTTCACTGCAAGAGTGAAATTCGCTACGATACTGCCAGATTCAAAATATCTGACATCTGGTTCTCTTCCAGCTCTACCTACAAGATTAATGGTGTTAATTTCCATAAGAAAATTTTTTTTAATAATACTCATATTTTTAGGTTTTGCTCAAAGTTTTGCGTGCTATTCATAACCAAACGAAAGAATTGTGAGAGCTAAACAAAAAATAGATATATTATTTAAAAAAAGTATTCTTTATTGTGATTTTTAACAGATTTAAATTTTCTAGAGACATTGGCATAGATTTGGGGACGGCCAATACTCTCATACATGTATCCGGTAAAGGAGTAGTTTTACAAGAGCCTTCTGTAGTGGCTATGGATTTAGAAGAAGGGATTCCACTGGCTGTTGGTAAAGAAGCAAAGTTAATGCTTGGAAGAACACCTGGCAATATAAGAGCTGTAAGACCATTAAGAGATGGGGTCATCGCAGATTTTGATGCGGCAGAGCAAATGATAAAAACATTTATCCAGAAATGTAACGAAGGCAAGGGAATAGTAGCTCCAAGAATAGTAATTGGCATCCCAAGTGGAGTGACCAGTGTAGAGCGAAGAGCAGTAAGAGAAGCTGGGTTAGCAGGAGCAAGAGAAGTTCACTTAATTGATGAACCTGTCGCAGCAGCAATAGGAGCATCATTACCAGTAACTGAACCAATTGGAACTATGATTGTTGATATTGGTGGTGGCACTACTGAGGTTGCAGTATTAAGTTTGGGTGGAACAGTATTAAGTGAATCTGTTCGAATAGCTGGCGATGAAATAAATGAATCAATTGCCCTGTATCTTAAAAAAGTTCATAATTTAGTTGTTGGAGAAAGAACCGCAGAAGACATTAAGATTAAAATTGGATCTGCTTTTCCTGATGATGATTTTGATAAAACTACCTATGAAGTAAGAGGTTTACATCTTTTATCTGGACTGCCTAGATCAGTAACTTTGACATCAGGAGAAATAAGAGAAGCAATGGCTGAAACACTTGGCAAAATTGTTGAAGCTGTAAAAAGAACTTTAGAGAGAACTCCCCCCGAACTGGCTGCAGATATTGTAGATAGGGGTATTATGCTTGCAGGGGGAGGAGCTTTAGTAAGAGGTATTAATGATTTATTAAGCGATGAAACAGGAATTTTTACTCACATAGCCGAAAATCCACTGTTGTGTGTAGTAAATGGTTGTGGGGAGGTTTTGGATGATTTTAAAAAACTTAAAAGAGTTGTTGATACTCCAGATTTTATAAGGAATGCGATAAGAGATTAATGCTATGTTAGATATCCGAAGAATTTCTTCTAGTCGTTGGTGGCATAAGAAGAAAAATTGGATATTTTTTGGCATTTTTTTATTTTTAATTTTTGTAAGAATATCCAAAGGATCCATCTATAAAGATCTTTATTATTTTATTTCAAAGCCTTTTTGGCCTGGTCAATTTCAGCAAGAAATTATTCTTGACAGTATAAACCAAGAATCTTTAATAAAAATAAATCTTATAAAAAAAGATAATACAAGATTAAGGGAAATTTTATCTCTTCAGGATTCTTCTATTGATGATGCTATTTCAGCTGCAGTTATCTCAAGAAAAACTGGAAGTTGGTGGAGACAAATCATATTGAATAAGGGTTCAAGAGACGGAGTCGAAATTGGTAACACAGTTATCGGCCCGGGTGGATTATTAGGAAGAGTAAAAAATACTTCTTTATTTACATCTTCCGTGACATTATTAACCTCACCAGAAAGTAAGGTAGCCGTATGGATTGATAGAATTCAAATTAATGGATTACTTGTTGGGGTAGGAGATGATTATCCTAGCTTAATATTATATTCAAAAGATACTGATATAAAAGTTGGAGATTTCATATCATCATCCCCTGCTAGTACGCTACTACCTCCAAATATTCCTATCGGTATAGTTCAATCGATAGATGAGCAATTTAAAGCAAAAAAAAGAATAAAAATAGCACTTTTAGCAAAACCTAATGTTATTGATTGGGTGCAAATTCTTAAATTAAAAATTTAATGAATAAATTTTTCGAAAAGAAATTTCCTATAGTTCTGTTTATTTTTATTCCAATTATTTTTTTATGGCACCCTAATTGGCTTGGCTTTCAAGGTTTTCAGCCATACTGGCCTTTATTTTGGTTGTTGCCGTGGTCAATGATGAATGGATCAATTAATGGACTAATGTTTGGTTTGTTTCTAGGTTTAATTTTAGATTCTTTAACTCTAGAAAATAATTTTACTCAAATTCCAGGTTTAATTTTATGTGGGTTTTTGTTTGGAAGAATTAAATTGCATAGTGATATTTTGGTGGGACATTTCAGGTATGGTTTAATTTGCTCTTTTGGAAGCTTTTTATGCGGAACCCTATATTTTTTGCAGATTATGTTTAAAAATTTTTCAGGCAGTACTTTTTTACTCTATATCCCTAGTGTTCAAAATATTGTAGCTGAAGTTTTTCTCACAGGTTTTTTTGCTCCTTTTCTTTGCTCCCAATTTATGAGAATCATTAAATCTTCAAGGAGAAAAGTATCTTAATAAATTTCTTATAGAAGTAAAAACTATCCAAGAAATTAATATCCTTAAATTTATTTAAAATTTTTGTATATCTCATAGAATATCTCTTTGAGGGTTCGTAATGTTATATTTTTAATTGTTAGAATATATGTTCAATGCAATGATTCTTTGCTTTGAAATATCTGGAAATCTTTTTTAACTATGTCAAAAGCAAGAATTTTAGTTGTTGATGATGAACCAGCAGTTTTGAAGGTATTAGTCACAAGACTTCAACTGGCAGGATATCAAGTTTATTCAGCCACTAATGGAGAAGAGGCTCTCGAATCTTTTCACAGAGATTCCCCAGACTTGATAGTTCTTGATGTTATGCTTCCAAAAATGGACGGATTCGCAGTATGCCGAAGAATTAGAGCCGAATCAGTAGTCCCAATAATATTTTTGACTGCTCTTGAGGCGATTTCAGAGAGAGTGGCAGGTTTAGATTTAGGAGCTGATGATTACTTATCTAAACCATTCAGCCCAAAAGAGTTAGAAGCGAGAATAGCTACTATTTTGAGAAGAATGGGCCCTGCAGTGTCAGTTACTGAAACTAAGGAAGTTCCATCTGGTAAAGGAGTTATGAAATTTGGTAGTTTAGTTGTGGATACTAATCGCAGACAAGTTTCAAGAGCTGGGGAAAGAATTAGTTTAACTTATACTGAATTTAGTCTTCTAGAATTATTATTTGACGAGCCTGGTAAAGTTGTTCCACGAGCTGAAATTTTAGAACAACTTTGGGGTTATCCTCCTCGTAGGGCGGCAGATTTAAGAGTTGTAGATGTTTATGTCGCTAGATTAAGAGGAAAATTAGAACCAGACCCAAGAAATCCGGAACTAATATTAACTGTTCGGGGAATTGGTTATGCATCCCAGAGAGTTGGCGAAACAGCAACATCTTTGGCAAGTTAAGCCTTAGTCTGATACTTTAATGAAATAAAACAAATATATTCCAGTAAATTTTGTCTGAAATAAGAGAAGCTCGTTTACAGAAAGCTGATTCACTAGTTAGAAAAGGATTTTCTTCTTATGCAGAAAGTTTTAAAATTTCTCATACTACAAAATTTCTTTCTCAAAAATTTGATTATTTAGAAAATGGTCAAGAAGAAGATTACAGCATCTCTATTGCCGGTAGAGTAATGTCAAAAAGAGTGATGGGTAAAATTGCCTTTTTCACAATAAGTGATCAAGAAGGTCAGATTCAACTTTATTTAGATCAAAGGATTATTAACTTAGATTTAGAACACAAAAAATTACTTTCTTTTGAAGATCTTAAGGAAATAGTAGATATTGGTGATTGGATAGGCGTCTATGGAACTATTAAAAAAACTAATAAAGGTGAGCTTTCAATTAAAGTAGAAAAATGGGAAATGTTATCCAAATCATTACAACCTCTCCCAGATAAATGGCATGGATTGACTGATATTGAAAAAAGATATAGACAACGTTATTTAGATTTAATAGTAAATCCTCACTCTAAAAATGTATTTAAAACCAGAGCGAAATGTATAAGTTTTATAAGAAAATGGCTAGATAATAGAAATTTTTTAGAGATAGAGACTCCAATTCTGCAATCTGAAGCTGGTGGTGCTGATGCAAGACCATTTATAACTCATCACAATACATTAGATATTCCGTTGTATTTAAGAATAGCTACAGAATTACATTTAAAGAGAATGGTTGTTGGAGGTTTTGAGAAAGTATATGAATTGGGAAGAATCTTTCGTAATGAGGGGATAAGTACAAGACATAATCCAGAATTCACCTCAGTTGAAATTTATGAAGCTTATTCTGATTATATAGATATGATGAATTTAACTGAAGAATTGATTAAAGATATCTTAGCTGATGCATGTGGGTCTTTAATCATAAATTATCAAAATAAAGAAATTGATTTTTCTAAGCCTTGGACAAGAATTTCCATGAAAGCTATTGTCAAAAAGTATACAGGGATTGATTTTGATTCTTTCAGTGGAGACTTTCTAGCAGCAAAACAAGCCGTTAAAAATATCAATGTTGATTGTTCTAATAAAGTAAATACTATGGGAAGACTTTTAAATGAGGTCTTCGAACAAAAAGTAGAATCAAAACTTATAGAACCCACTTTTGTTATTGATTATCCTGTTGAAATTTCGCCTTTAGCTAGGCCTCATCATGATAATAAAGAAATAGTTCAGAGATTTGAATTATTCATTGTTGGTCGAGAACTGGCAAATGCGTTTAGTGAGTTGATAGATCCAGTAGATCAAAGAGAAAGAATGCAATTACAGCAATCCCTTAGAGATGAAGGAGATCTTGAGGCTCACTGCATAGATGAAGATTTTTTGAATGCTTTAGAGATTGGCATGCCTCCTACAGGAGGATTAGGTATAGGCATTGATAGGCTAATTATGTTAATTACTAATAGCGCATCGATTAGAGATGTAATCCCTTTCCCATTGTTAAAACCAGAAATAACTTCCAAAAAAAGTGAAAAATCACCCTCGAATGAAGTAAAATAATTAAATTAATCCAATACGAAATTTTTTAAATGAGTGGTGAACGTGTTGGTTTCCGTTTCAAACACGCGGATGCAGTAGTAAAAAGAAATCCTCAAGGCCGATCAAGAAGAGGATGGGTTATTGAACCAGTAGAGCAAACTACAAGTAGAGGTACAAAAATGCCTGCATATAAAATTCGCTGGAGAGATAGTGAGAGGCCAGAAACTGTGTTGCAGCATATGCTAATTGCAGATCCAGATCCTTCCCCTCCTCCAAGTTCAGTAAGTTTAGATTGATATTTTAAATAATTCCGCCTAATCTTTTATCTTTTTAGTGCAGAGTTGATTTCTTTTTTTATGCTTTTTTGTTTTTCATCTTGTCGTTTGTCATGTAATTTTTTCCCTTTACCAACTCCAATAGTTAGTTTTATCCATGAGCCTTTTAAATAAAGAGATAATGGAACAATAGTCATTCCTTTTTTTTCAGTATTAGATTTCATTTTTATTATTTCTTTTTTATGTAGTAGCAACTTTCTATTTCTTAGTGGATCATGATTAAAGAAAGACCCCACATTTTTATGTGGTGAAATGTGAACATTTAATAACAAGATCTCACCATCTCTGAATGAACAATATCCGTCTCTTAAATTTGCTTTTCCGTTTCTAATGGACTTTACTTCAGTCCCTAAAAGCTCAATTCCAGCTTCGATTGTTTCAGATATTGCATATTGAAATTTTGCATATCTATTATCAGCTAGAAGTTTAAAATTATTTGCTTTATTAGCATTTTTTTTAACTTTGTTTGAATTTTTTGCCATTTTAGTTGTAAAAAATCTTTCTACTCAGAACAATTGCAATTAACCTTTTATTATGGCAATAATTTCTTCCAATGTAGGTGATAATGACTTTTCTTTTCGTAAAAAAGAATTTAGGCTAGTTGATTCAAAAAACATTCCAGAAGAAAAGAGAAATAATAATTTGAACTTAGCCCGGCCTCTTAATTTAAAAGAATTTATTGGCCAAGAACAACTTAAATCTTCTTTAAGAATAGCTATAGATGCTTCAATTATTAGAAAAGAACCTTTGGAGCATACTCTTTTTTATGGACAGCCTGGTTTAGGGAAGACTACTCTTGCTTTTTTGATAGCCCACGAATTGAATACAAAATGTAAGATTGCGACTGCACCAGCCATTGAAAGACCAAGAGATATTGTAGGTTTACTTCTTGGATTAAAAGAAGGTGAAGTTTTATTTATCGATGAGATACATCGCTTAAATAGGTTAACTGAAGAGTTGTTATATTCTGCAATGGAGGATTTTAGAATTGACTTAACTGTAGGAGCTAACAGAGGAGCCCGTTGTAGAACAATTAATCTTCCTAGGTTTACCCTGATTGGCGCGACAACTAAATTAGCTTCAATAAGTGCACCTCTAAGAGATAGATTTGGGATATCTCAGAAAGTTGAATTTTATACATGTGATGAATTAAAACAAATTATTGTTAATTTCTCCCGATTAATAAACCTCAATTTAGAAGATGAAGCATCTTATGATTTAGCAAAGATATCTCGAGGGACTCCAAGAATTGCTTTAAGATTATTAAGAAGAGTTAGAGATTATGCTCAAGTTGTTATGAAAACTAATACTATCTCAGTGGATTTAATAAAAAAAGCTTTAAATTCTTACCAAATAGACGAAAAAGGATTGGATTCTTTAGATAGACACTATTTATCTTTTCTTAACCAAAACAATAATATTCCAATTGGCCTTGATTCAATTGCATCTGGGTTGGGCGATGATTCTTCAATGTTAGAATTTGTAGTTGAGCCATATCTCATTAAAATTGGTTTTCTGACGAGAACTCCTCGAGGAAGATTGCTTACTGCTTTAGGAAAAAAGTACATTGATTCAAAAGATGATAACTTTTAAAAAAGTTAAGGTTTGTTTTTTATTAATTTTTATTTTTTTCAATATTTTTTATATTGCACCATGCTATTCATTATCTTTGAGAGAGGATTTGTTTAAAAATGCGTTAGATCTTAGTTCAGGCGGAAAATTTAACCTCGCTTTACAAGAATGGAATCAATATCTCGATTCTTATCCTGATGATGCTGCAGGTTTTAGCAATAGAGGAAATGTAAGACTTGTTGTAGGAGATGTTAAGGGATCAATAGATGACCAAAATAAGGCAATAAGTTTGAATCCTAGTGAAATAGATCCTTACATTAACAGGGGGATAGCTGAGGAAGCATTGGGTTTATGGTCGCAAGCGAAAAAGGATTATATGTTCGTTATTTCCCTAGAAAGTAACAATTTCTCTGCATTATATAATTTAGCTAACGTCGAAGGATCTACGTCCCATTGGGATGAAGCAAGAGATTTATTCTCAAAAGCTGCTTTATATAATCCAGGATTTGCCATGGCTAGGTCAAGTTTGGCGTTAGCAGATTTCCAGTTGGGAAATATTGATGAAGCTGAAAAAGAATTAATAAAGTTAATTAGACGTTATCCAAATTTTGCAGATGCTAGGGCAGCTTTAACAGCTTTGAATTGGTCTAACGGTGAAGCTGGTAAAGCAGAGAGTAATTGGATAGCTGTAACTGAATTAGATCCTAGATATAGTGATGAAGAATGGTTAGAAAAAATAAGAAGATGGCCTCCACAACCAATTAAAGATTTAATGAATTTTATTGATTTAAAATAAGTAATGAATAGAGATCAGTTACATAAAAAAATTGATTCGTTTAATGATGAACTAATTAACTTAAGAAGACATATCCATGAACATCCGGAATTAAGTGGACTTGAAAATCAAACAGCGATCTTGATCAGTGGTTTTTTAAAAGATATTGGTTGGAACGTTAGAGAATCTATAGGTAGGACTGGAGTTATAGCTGATTTTGGCCCCCAATATAAAGGTATTATAGGTTTAAGAGTGGATATGGATGCTTTGCCAATATTTGAGGAAACTAAATTAAGTTTTTCTTCAAAAGTAGATGGTGTTATGCATGCCTGTGGTCACGATTTGCATATCTCGATTGGATTGGGTGTGGCAAAAATTATTAAGGATTTAAAACTAAATTTTGGGACTCGGATAATTTTTCAGCCTGCTGAAGAAATTGCGAGTGGAGCTAGATGGATGATTAAGGATGGTGCAACTAATGGTTTAACCCACATTTTTGGAGTTCATGTCTACCCCGATTTATCTGTAGGGACTATTGGCATTAAAGAGGGAAGTTTAACTGCAGCTGCTGGAGAACTTAATGTTGAGATTAAAGGAAAATCAGGCCATGGTGCTCGACCTCATGAAGGAGTTGATGCTATTTGGGCGGCTTCAAAAGTTATCTCGGGAATTCAAGAATCAATAACACGGAAGTTAGACCCTCTAGATCCAGTAGTAATAACTTTTGGGAAAATAAATGGTGGCAATGCATTCAATGTTCTCGCAGAAAAGGTTAATTTAATTGGTACTGTTAGATGCACTAATCGTAAAGTATTTACGAATATTGGTAATTGGCTCAATGAAAATATCACTTCTATAGCTAATAGTTGTGGAGCTGACGCAAAAGTAATATTTAGAGAAATTACCCCTTCAGTTAATAATAGTTCTGAAATTAATAGAGTCCTCAGAGAATCGGGAATTAAGGTTTTGGGTCAAGAAAATGTTATCGAATTACAAAAACCATCATTGGGAGCTGAGGATTTCGCTGAATTCTTAAATGAAATTCCTGGAGCTATGTTTAGGCTTGGGGTTTCTAATTCCAATGGATGTGCTCCTCTTCATAGTTCTAAATTTGATCCGGATGAAAGAGCTATTGCTGTTGGAATTAAAGTGATAACAGAATCCATAGTAAAGTTAAATAGTGAAATAACTAATAAAATTGATGGATGAAAATTAATAAAAGATTTGTTTTGTCTTTTGTGGCTCCTTTAATGATCCTTATATCTATTAATGGATTGATATTTAGGGATAGTCCAAGAAAGATTTTTTATTTACCTATTGGCTTAATGGGGATTCTAATTATTTTGGAAAGGGATATAAAAAGACAATTAGATAGAAAAAATATTCTAAAAAAGATAAAATCTTATAAAAAAATTAAATAAAATCATTTTATTGATTTTCACGTAATATGAGATGACTTATTTTTAGAAAAGAGCTATTAATAAGATACATACTAGGGGTGCTAAGAAATTTAACTTAGCTGAGATCATACCCTTTGAACCTGAATCATTAATTTCGATGCAGGGAAGTGGAGATTTGATCAAACTTTAGTAATAACACTTTTAAAAATTAAGAAATTATGAGAAGTTCTTGGATTAAGCCTCGCCTTGGCAAAGACAATGTAACTCAGATGAACTTTGCGAGAAATGGATATATCACTGAAGAAATGGATTTTGTTGCTAAAAAAGAGAATTTACCTTCTTCTTTAATAATGGAGGAAGTGGCAAGGGGAAGATTAATTATTCCAGCTAATATTAATCATTTGAATCTTGAGCCAATGTCTATAGGTATTGCTTCTAGATGCAAAGTTAATGCCAATATTGGTGCTTCCCCTAATGCAAGTGATATCAATGAAGAAGTAGAAAAGCTGAAACTTGCTGTTAAATATGGTGCTGATACGGTTATGGATCTATCTACGGGAGGAGTAAATTTAGATGAAGTCCGACAAGCAATTATTCAAGAATCTCCTATTCCAATAGGAACTGTTCCTGTTTATCAAGCTTTAGAAAGTGTTCATGGTTCAATAGATAGACTAACAGAAGACGATTTTCTCCATATTATTGAAAAACATTGTCAGCAGGGTGTAGATTATCAAACTATTCATGCTGGTCTATTAATAGAGCATTTGCCAAAAGTTAAAGGAAGAATTACAGGAATTGTAAGTAGAGGGGGAGGTATTTTAGCCCAATGGATGTTACATCATTTTAAACAAAATCCTCTCTATACGCGGTTTGATGATATCTGTGAGATTTTCAAGAAATATGATTGTACTTTTTCTCTAGGAGATTCACTGAGACCTGGATGTTTGCATGATGCTTCTGATGATGCTCAGCTAGCTGAATTGAAGACCTTAGGCGAGCTTACTAGAAGAGCATGGGAACATAATGTTCAAGTAATGGTTGAAGGTCCTGGTCATGTACCTATGGATCAAATTGAGTTTAATGTAAGAAAGCAAATGGAAGAATGTTCAGAAGCCCCTTTCTATGTACTTGGTCCATTAGTAACAGATATTTCTCCTGGTTATGACCATATATCAAGTGCCATTGGGGCCGCGATGGCAGGGTGGTATGGAACTTCTATGCTATGTTATGTAACCCCAAAAGAACATCTAGGACTTCCAAATGCAGAAGATGTACGAGAAGGATTAATTGCTTATAAAATAGCTGCTCACGCTGCTGATATAGCAAGACATAGAGCTGGCGCTAGGGATCGAGATGATGAACTTAGTCATGCAAGGTATAACTTCGATTGGAATAAACAATTCGAACTTTCATTAGATCCAGAAAGGGCAAAGCAGTATCATGATGAGACACTCCCTGAAGAGATCTTTAAAAAGGCTGAGTTTTGTTCAATGTGTGGCCCAAAACATTGTCCAATGAACTCAAAGATTTCAGATGAATCTCTTGATCAGCTAAAAGATAAACTTGAAGAATGTAATACTTCAGTCTAATTATCAATTACAAGTTATAGAATTTCCTTCGTTTTATTAACTACGTTTTCGACTGTAAATCCAAAATTTTTCATACATTCTCCACCTGGCGCTGATGCACCAAACCTATCCATAGTGATACAAATACCATCAAAACCTGTATATTTATGCCAACCAAATGAATGGGCAGCTTCTACTACAACTCTCTTTTTCACACTACTAGGTAAAACACTTTCTTTGTAAGATTCTTCTTGCTCTTCGAAAAGTTCTAAACAAGGCATAGAAACAACTCTAATTTTTTTACCTAAGCTGGAAATTTCCTTACTCGCTTCAATACAAAGATTTAGTTCGCTTCCAGTACCAATAAATATTAGATCTGGCGTACCTTCACAATCCGAAACTATATATCCTCCTAGGGAAACTTTTTCGATCGAGGTATTTTCTTGATTTGGCATACCTTGTCTACTTAAACAAAGGGCAGAAGGTCTTTTTCTATTTTGAATAGCGAGTTTATAAGCTCCACTTGTTTCATTTCCATCTCCTGGTCTGAAAACTAGCATGTTAGGCATGGCACGAAGTGAAGGGATAGTCTCAATAGGTTGATGTGTTGGGCCGTCTTCTCCTACACCAATTGAATCATGTGTTAATACATAGATAACTCCTAGTTCGCTGAGTGCTGAAAGCCTCATTGAACCTCTCATATAATCGGCGAAAACAAGGAAGGTTCCACCATAAGGAATAAGACCACTATTGTGATAGGCAATTCCATTAAGTACAGCTGCCATTGCATGCTCTCTTACACCAAAGTGTAAATATCTTTTTTCAGGACTATGAGGCTGAAATGACCCGGTTTCTCCTTTGATGTCTGTGTAGTTAGAGTGAGTTAAATCTGCGGATCCACCAATTAGTTCAGGAAGGTTAGGACCCAATGCACCTAAACATATTTGTGAATGCTTTCTAGTGGCTAATCCTTTATCATCAGGCGTATAAGAAGGGAGATCTGAGTCCCAATTTTCAGGTAATTGGCCTTTTAACATTCTGTGTAACTCAGCTCCTTCAGAAGGATATTTTTTTTGATATTCTTCAAATTTAGAATCCCATTCTTTCTCTAAGTTTTCGCCTTTGTTTATTGATTTTCTAAAATGCGCATATACTTCATCTGGTATTTCAAATGGAGGATATTCCCAATTAAGAAACTCTCTAGTTAATGCAGCTTCTTCTTCTCCAACAGCTGCTCCATGAATTCCAGCAGTATCTGATTTATTAGGAGAACCATAACCTATGGTTGTAGAAATTTTAATAATTGAAGGTTTGTCTGTAATTAATTTTGCTTTTTCGATAGCTTCAGTTATTCCTTTAACATCATGATTCCCATCTTCAACATGTTGTACATGCCATCCATAAGCTTCGTATCTTTTTAGAACATCTTCGGTGAAAGAAACGTCGGTTCGCCCATCAATTGTAATTTGATTATCGTCATAGAGTGCAATTAATTTCCCAAGCTTAAGGTGACCAGCTAATGAGCAGGCCTCTGATGCAATACCTTCTTGATTACAGCCGTCACCCATTATTACGTATGTATAGTGATCAACGATATTGCAATCAGGCTTATTAAATTTAGCTGCTAAGTGAGTTTCAGCTATTGCTAAACCAACTGCATTTGAAATTCCAGCTCCAAGAGGACCAGCTGTAACCTCAACACCTTCAGTTTCGAATGTTTCTGGATGTCCAGGAGTTTTTGAACCCCATTGTCTAAATTCTTTAATGTCATCTATTGAAACAGATTTATATCCTGTTAAATGCAGCAAAGAATATAAAAGCATACAGCCATGACCAGCTGATAATACAAAACGGTCTCTATTGAACCATTTTGGGTTATTTGGGTTGTGATTAAGAATGTTTTGCCATAATGCATAACCCATTGGAGCACACCCCATTGGCAACCCAGGATGTCCACTATTAGATTTATTTACTGCATCTACAGCAAGCATTCTTATACTATTTACACAAAGTGATTCTAATGAAACAGATGCAGCGACCATTGTTTTAAAATAAGTTAAGTTGGAAATACAGAGTTGGTTGTCTTCAATTCATTTTGCTGAAAGCAAGGCAAACATTGTGACCACCAAAGCCGAAAGAATTTGAAAGAGCAACTCCTACTTGAGCTTCTCTTGCATTATTAGGTACATAATCAAGATCACATTCAGGATCTGGATTGACGTAGTTAATTGTAGGAGGGATAAAATTATGT
Source organism: Prochlorococcus marinus str. GP2 (assembly GCF_000759885.1). Taxonomy (NCBI): domain Bacteria; kingdom Bacillati; phylum Cyanobacteriota; class Cyanophyceae; order Synechococcales; family Prochlorococcaceae; genus Prochlorococcus; species Prochlorococcus marinus. The sequence continues at coordinate 329,705 of NZ_JNAH01000008.1, read as the reverse complement.
GTCAAAGAAAGTATACAAGCTACAGCTTCAATACCTCCTGAACCTCCTAGAAGATGACCAGTCATCGACTTAGTAGAGCTTACAGGAATGAGGTAAGATCTGTCTTTAAATATAGATTTAATTGCAGAAGTTTCATTTTTGTCATTAGCTGATGTACTCGTTCCGTGAGCATTTATATAATCAACTTTTTCAAGGCTAAGAGAAGCGTCTTCAATTGCTAATTTGATGGCTTCAGCGCCGCCAACCCCACCTGGAGATGGAGCAGTAATGTGATGAGCATCACATGTTGTTCCATATCCAATTATTTCTGCATAAATTCTTGCATTCCTTTTTTGAGCATTTTCTAAAGTTTCTAAAACAAGAATTCCAGATCCTTCTCCAATAACAAATCCATCTCTTTCTGCATCAAAAGGTCTACTAGCAGTTTGTGGACTGTCATTTCTGAAAGAAAGAGCTTTGGCACTAGCAAATCCAGCTACACCTAAAGGCGTAATACTTGCTTCTGCTCCTCCACAGATCATTGCATCTGCCTTTCCAAGTTGAAGTAATCTAAAAGAATCACCAATAGCATTTGAACCGGCTGCGCAGGCGGTTGAAATAGAGGAACTTGGTCCTTTTGCACCCAAAGCAATTGCAGCTAATCCAGTCGCCATGTTTGGAATCATCATTGGGACTGTAAATGGACTTACTCTTTTAGGTCCTTTATGACTGAGAATTTGAGCTTGACTTTCCATAGTTAGTAAGCCTCCAACACCAGAGCCAATTATTACTCCAATTCTTGCTGAATTAGATTCAGTAATTTCAAGTCCAGAATCACTAAAGGCTTGCTTTGCAGCAATAACTCCAAACTGGGAAAAACGATCCCATCTTTTGGATTCTTTAGTTTCAATAAAATTTTCAGATTGAAGATTTTTAACTTCCGCTGCAAATTTGCAAGGATGTTGTTCGGGATTAAAGAGAGTAATATCTGAAACCCCATTAATACCTTTTTGAAGACTAACTAAATATTCATCAATGTTATTACCAATTGGAGTTACTGCTCCAATTCCTGTAATAACTACTCGATGGAAATTTGGCATCCTTGATTAACCTTTTTTTTCTTCGATGAATTTTACTGCATCGCCAACCGTTGCTATTCCTTCAGCTGCTTCATCAGGAATTTCAATGTCAAATGCCTCTTCAAGAGCCATAACTAATTCGACGGTATCAAGAGAATCTGCCCCTAAATCATTTTGGAAATTTGAATCAGATTTAACTTCTCCTGCCTCGACACTCAATTGTTCTGAAACGATGGAGCAAACTTTTTCTAGGATTTCTTGTGACATAGTTTATTTAAATAACTAAATTATCTATATGATTTTATGCCCTAGAGTTAACAAGAGTGAAGCATATCTTAATTTTTTTAATTTCTTTGTAAGACAATAGTATTATAAGACGAGGTTCAAAAGACAATTTTCCATGTCACACGCAGTTAAAATTTATGACACTTGCATTGGATGTACCCAATGTGTAAGGGCTTGCCCACTGGATGTTTTAGAGATGGTTCCATGGGATGGCTGTAAAGCTGGCCAAATTGCGTCATCGCCAAGAACTGAAGATTGCGTAGGTTGTAAGAGATGCGAAACTGCTTGTCCTACAGATTTCTTAAGTATTCGTGTTTATTTAGGAGATGAAACCTCTAGGAGTATGGGATTAGCATACTAATTGACATAGTGCAGTTTTAAGAGAGTCCATGTTTTAAAAATACTTATTTTTTTTCAAATATAATTGGAAAAAAAAAATGTATGTGTGGAATAGTTGCTGTAACAGGTTATAAAAAAGCTTTACCATTATTAATTAATGGATTAGAAAAACTTGAATATAGAGGATATGACTCTGCGGGTATTGCAGTAATCAACTCTGAAACAAATTCTATTATTTGTAACAAAGCAGAGGGAAAACTTAAGAACTTAATCAAAAATCTTAACGAAGAAAATATCCCAGGAACTGTTGGTATAGGTCATACTAGATGGGCAACTCATGGAAAACCTGAGGTTAAAAATGCCCATCCTCATATCGATAGTTCAGGAACTATAGCCGTTGTTCAAAATGGCATAATTGAAAATTTCCAAGATTTAAAAAATAAACTTGAGAAAGAGGGCACTATTTTCAATTCTGATACAGATACCGAGGTAATTCCTCATCTAATTAAAAGAGAATTAAATACATTAAGTAAACTTAACCTTGAGAATAATGGCTCAACATTATTAGTGGCCGTGAGAAATGTTTTATCTGATCTAGAAGGATCTTATGCCTTAGCCGTTTTATGGTCTGATGCTCCAACCTCTCTGGTAGTTGCGAGAAGACAAGCACCTTTGATTATTGGTTTGGGAGAAGGGGAATTTATCTGTGCAAGTGATACACCAGCCATTGCAAATTTTACAAATATTATTTTGCCTTTGGAGGATGAAGAAATAGCTTTGTTGACTCCTCTTGGAATAGAAATTTATGACATAAACAATGAGAGACAATATCGAAATCCAGTTTCTCTAAAAGTTTCAGAGCAAGTAATGGATAAGATGAATTTTAAACACTATATGTTAAAAGAGATATATGATCAGCCACAGACTGCAAAAAACTGGTTGGAAAATTATTTGATTCAAAACTTAGACGATGGCAAATATCAAATTAATTATCCTTTTGATACAAAGTTTTTTGAATCAATTGAGAGAATTGAAATTATTGCTTGTGGAACTAGTAAACATGCTGCAATGGTTGGCAGCTTTTTATTAGAGCAATTTTCAGGTATCCCCACAAATGTCTTTTACGCAAGTGAATTTCGATATTCACCACCACCTCTGCTCCCAAACACATTAACTATTGGAGTCACTCAATCTGGAGAAACTGCTGATACGATTGCAGCTATCGATATGGAAATTAAAAGGAGGTCTTCGATTGAAGATAAAAATTTTAAACCTAATCTTATTGCAATAACAAATAGAAAAGAAAGCTCGATAGGAAGGCTGGTTCTTAACATAGTAGATATTTGTGCAGGAATAGAAGTGGGAGTTGCAGCAACTAAAACTTTTTTTGCTCAGTTACTTTCTTTTTATGGATTAGCTATAAAATTTGCGGAAATTAAAGGAAGTCAAAGCTCAGATGAAATAAGTCAATTAATAACTGAACTTATAAAACTACCACCATTAATAGAAGATCTTTTAGAACAACACAATAAATCTTCAGAAAAGCTAGCACATGATTTTTTTAATATTAAAGATGTTATTTTTTTAGGAAGAGGTATAAATTATCCTATTGCTCTTGAAGGAGCATTAAAACTCAAAGAAATTAGTTATATTCATGCCGCTGGGTATCCAGCTGGAGAAATGAAACATGGTCCAATAGCTTTGTTAGATAAAAAAGTACCTGTAATTTCTATTGCCTCACCTGGTGAAGTTTTCGATAAAGTTATAAGTAATGCTCAAGAAGCAAAAGCTAGAGATTCATATTTGATTGGGATAGCTCCTGAATGTAATGGAACGGAAATTTTTGATTATTTAATGAAAGTTCCTTCCTCTAATGAATGGATTTCACCTTTGCTTAACGTAGTGCCTTTACAATTATTGAGTTACCATATTGCTGCTCATAGAGGACTTGATGTAGATCAACCAAGAAATTTAGCAAAAAGCGTAACAGTGGAATAATTTGTTTATTTCAAATTTTTATTTTTAAATATATAGCTCTAAAAGTCCACTTGGAGGATTGATAATTAGAAAATTATTTTTTATATCTACTGATGGGACTATTTCTTTAACAAATGGTATTAGAACTTTTTTTTGATTTTTAAATAATTCAATAACAAGTAAATTATTTTTCTCATTTTCTAAATTAATGACTTTTCCAATTATTTTTAATTCATTATTTTCTAAAATCTTGACTTTGAGATCTATAAGTTCTAACAAGTGGAATTCTTCCTTTTTTAAATTAGGTAGATTATCACTCTTTACAAGAATTTTAAATTTTTTAAGTTGCTCTGCAAGATTTCTAGTATTTATTCCTTGGATCTTAATTATAAAAGTTTCTTTACCAGGCTGTTTGAAACCAGATATAAGTTCTATTTTTGAAGGAGGTTCATTTTCTTTTTGCAACCATCTTATTCCTGGCTTTAAAAATCTTTCATCAAAATCACTTAGAGATTTAACCTTTACCTGTCCATTAATTCCATGACATGATGTTATCAATCCAACGATTAACCATTCATTTTTATTTATCATGTATTGTATTAGAAAGATTGTCTTATGGAATTATCTACTAAACCCATACTCCCCGGTTCTTTTGTTGTTGTTAAAGACAATAATTCTATATACAGAGGATATAAAGGATTCGTACAAAGAGTTACAAACAAAAGAGCAGCTGTTCTTTTTGAAGGGGGTAATTGGGATAAACTCATAACTTTTCAGCTAAATAATTTAGAAATAGTATAAAAATTAGATTTTACCTGTAGTTATAAATTTTTCTATCAAAACTCTAGCTGCATTAGTTTCTGCTTGTTTATGGGATTTGCCGAAGGCAGATGATTCTTTTAATCCTTCGATAAATACATCGCAAGAAAATCTCTTAGGGTCCCCATTTTTATTTGAGACTTCAATTATTTTATAGACTGGCAAATCCAAACCTTTACTTTGACACCACTCTTGCAATACTGTCTTAGATTTGAACTTATATGGGGCTTTTAAAAATATTTCTGAATCTTCTTCCCAAATATCATCTAACCAAAGATTTACTTCCTCAATTGAATTAAAGCACTTATAAACAGCACCGATTAAAGCTTCTGTGGCTTCGCCTGTAATAGTTTTTTTTGAATTTTCATCACCAAGAGCTTTAGGTCCTTTAATTATTAATTTCTCTATATCAATTTTTTCCCCTAATTTAGTTAACCATTCATCACTTACAATTTGTGCTCTTAGCTCTGATCTCTCTCCTACATTCATTTGAGGATATTTTTTTTCAATAAAGTTAGAAGCAGCTAATCTGAGTACTGCATCTCCGAAAAATTCTAGTTTTTCGTAGTTTATTATTTTGTCCTCCGAGGAATGGATAAATGCTCTATTGAAATCTTCAATTATTGAAATATTTTGTGATCTAATTAATTCAGTAAATCTTTTTGATTTTATATTTAAAGACTGTAAAAAAGTAGTTATTTGATTAATTCTTTTTGCGTTAATTATATTTGTCATTTGATTTCAATGATCACAACAATTAGAAAGCAGGTCATAAGCCGGGTTCTGTTCATCTTAATTAAGATGGGCAATCATCTATCTAGGACTCGAATTACTTCGCAGTCTCAAGCGGCACTTAAAAGTAGATTGTTTAATGGTCATAAATCTACTAAGCCTTGCTCCCAGCCGGGGTTTACCTAGCCAACACCTCTCAATGTTGCTGGTGCGCTCTTACCGCACCCTTGCACCCTTGCCATACAATAAAGTATTAGGCGGTATGTTTCTGTGGCACTATCCTCACGGTTACCCGCACTGGGAATTACCCAGCAAGCCTGACCATGTGGGAGCCCGGACTTTCCTCAAGAAAGTTTTATTTTGGAAACAAAATAAAACTTTCTTGCGATTGCCTCTCCTGCTTTCATCTAGCATAATGCGTAATACTCTAAAAATCATCTATTGGGGCTGTAGCTCAGCAGGATAGAGCAACGGTTTCCTAAACCGTAGGTCGTGGGTTCGACTCCCGCCAGTCCCGTAAAAGTAAAAAACTATATGTAGTATATGTGCAAACTTGCTACTCTCTAGCTAGCGTATAGTTAGTAATAAATCTTTTATGGCTAAGTTGCATGATATGCGTTTAAAGCTCTTAATTCAACAAGAGCATGAACTCATTTCTAAATCCCAACCTAATGATTTAGATCTTTCAATAGTTCAAGCAAGATGCCTGTGCTGGCTTGCCTTATTGGCGGAATCTCATGAAGACCAAGCAAATGATGCTGAAAAAAGAGGAGATACCGAGCAAGCAATGGGTTGGTTTGCTGATTCTATGAGACTAAGAGATGTCATTAATTTGGTTACTAGTATTGAGATACCTTTGCCAGATAGTCCAGACTCACTTGATGAAAATGACGAATTATTGGATGGCCCTCCAATTTTGCCCAAATAGTGAGATGATGTAATAAGAATTATATTTTCTTTTGACTGAAGAACCATGTCAATGCTCTGATTGTCAGAGATTTTACAAAGAGCATGATCGTTTGATTAGAGAATTTCCTACTTTTAAGCAGCAACAAGAATTGAATTGGGCATCTATTCAATCTTTTAGAACTCTTTGTACAAAGATTACTGATGATTTGCAGAAAGAATTATCTGAAAGAGAAACAAATGGTGATATAAATTCAGAAGAAAAACATATTTCTGATTTAGAAATTTCTGAAGCTTTAGATGAACTTGAAAGTGTTAACGCCTATTTATATTCAATTGAAGCATTAATGGAAAGAATATTTGATACAAAAATTTCAAACAATGTAGAAACAAAATTTAGAGAAATTGCAAAAGAATTAGCTCCAGATCCATTAAATATGGATAGATTAATTTTAAATAGATTATTTCATCAAACGCCAGATTCACCAGATAAGAAAAATATTAATTAGTCAATTCTTCAACGTCGCAAGTAATTTCAACTGGCATTGGAGAAACTTTCCAAATAGACTTACAGTATTCTCTAATAGATCTATCTGAAGAAAAATATCCTGATCTAGCAGTATTTAATAACGCCATTTTATTCCAAGATTTTTTGTTATTCCAGCATTCACTGACCACTTCTTGTTTATTTAAGTAGTCTTCAAAGTCAGCCATAACAAAAAATGGGTCATGTCCAGTCAAACTATTTAATAAAGGTTTAAATAATTCTTTATCGCCATTGCTAAAGTGCCCAATTTCAATTAAGCGTATAACCTCTTGAAGCTCTGGACATTGCTCAATAAAAGTTTTTGGAGAGTAATTATTATTTTTTAAATCCATAATTTCGCTTTCAGTTTTACCAAAAAGAAAGAAATTTTCTTTTTTCACAAGATCTCTTAATTCCACATTAGCGCCATCTAGGGTTCCAATCGTTAAAGCTCCATTCATGGCAAACTTCATATTTCCAGTTCCAGATGCTTCTTTTCCAGCAGTTGAAATCTGTTCTGAAAGATCCGTTGCGGGATATACGATTTCTCCGAGTTTAACGTTATAGTCTGGTAAAAAAACAACTCTTAATAAACCATCCATGTCTGGATCAGAATTAACTACATCAGCAATACCGTTAATAAATCTAATCATTAACTTTGCCATAAAGTAGCCTGGTGCAGCTTTACCTCCGAATATTATTGTTCTGGGGACTTGGTGCTTGTTTGTACCATTTTTGATTCTTAAATATTGAGCAATAATTTGTAGGGCGTTTAAATGTTGCCTCTTATATTGATGAATTCTTTTAACTTGAACATCAAATAAACTTGATGGATCTACAAGTATGCCAGTTTTCGAATGGATAAAACTAGCTAATTTTCTTTTGCCATTTAGTTTAGTTTCCTCAAATTTCTGCAAAAAATTGTTGTCATCTTTTTTTTCTTCTAACTTCTTAAGAAGTTCCATGTTTGTTATCCAATTTGGACCAACTTCTTCTTCTAAAAGGTTAGATAATGATGGATTAGATAGTGCAACCCATCTCCGTGGGGTAACCCCATTAGTAACATTTGTAAATTTTTCAGGCCATAGAGCAGCGAATTCAGGAAGAAGTTGTCTCTTTATAAGGTCTGAGTGAAGAGCAGCAACTCCATTTATATGATGTGCACCAATTGTAGCCAAATGGGCCATCCGAACTGATTTGGAGCCTTCTTCATCAATTATTGATAGTTTTTGAAGGATTTTGTCATCTCCAGGATAACGTAGTCTTAATTGTTGTAGAAATCTCCAATTAATTTCATAAATGATTTCAAGATGACGAGGAAGAAGATCATTAAATAACCCTAAATCCCATTTCTCTAAAGCTTCTGGTAGTAAAGTATGATTGGTATAAGCAACGGAGGAAGTTGTTATATTCCAAGCTTTATCCCAACCTATTTGATATTGGTCAATAAGAAGTCGCATTAATTCCGCAACTGCAATAGCTGGATGTGTATCATTCAATTGAACTGTCCAATGTTTAGGAAATTCTGTTATTGATATTGATCTTTTTTCAAGGCTTCTCAGCATATCCTGAAGAGAACAACTTACAAAAAAGTGTTGTTGTTTAAGTCTTAATCTTCTACCTTCGTCAGTTCCATCGTTTGGATATAGAACTTTTGAAAGAGTTTCAGATGCAACTTTTTCTTCAACTGCACCATAATAATCACCAATATTAAATGCATAAAAGTCAAAACTTTCTGTAGCATCAGCTCTCCATAATCTTAATCTGTCACATGTATTTACTCTGTATCCTAAAACTGGGACATCATGGGGAACTCCAATCGCATGTTCTGAGGGGATCCATCTTGATCTGTAATTTCCTTTATCATCTCTATAACTTTCGGTTCTCCCTCCAAAACCAACAAAACATGATTCGTCCGGTTGTGGAAGTTCCCATGGCCATCCACCTTTTAACCATTTGTCAGTTACTTCGACTTGCCAACCGTCTCTAATCAATTGATTAAATATACCAAATTCATATCTTATGCCATAACCAACAGCTGGAACTTGAAGAGATGCTAATGATTCCATGTAACATGCTGCAAGTCTGCCAAGTCCACCATTCCCTAAACCAGGCTCCTCTTCAACTTCAAGAATTGTTGACAATGATTCAATGCCAAACCTTTTTAAAGCATCTTCTGCTTCTTGAGTTATCCCCAGATTGAGAAGGTTATTACTTAATTGCGGACCTATTAAAAATTCTGCTGATAAGTAAGCGACTGTTTTTTGTGGTTTTTTTCTTATTACTTCTTGGCTGGCTAAATATCTTGTCATTAGCCTATCTTTAACCGCATAACTTAAAGCCATGTACAAGTCGTGGGGACTTGCGGAAGTAGCTAACTTCCCGAGAGTATAAAAAAGATGGGCTGTCATTCCTTGGAAAACAGCATCTGAATCCATGCCAGCTTTCTCAGGATCTAAGTAGCAGCCTGGGGTAGGCAAACGTAGATCAAAGGGTTCGTTGGTGTTCATTGGATTAGCCATATAACAGACAATAGCCATTTTTAGGAAAATTTCTTTGTTGTAACTTCAGATCCACACTTGTTGAGTATTTTTGCTTTTTTCTTACATATTTCTTAAAGTGGGCCCTCAATAAACTATCTTCCAGTTAGGTAGTTTATTTTTTACACTTAAATGTACTCTTTAATTGCTGAATTAAGTGCACATGATTTGGAAGTTGCTGAAACGTTAATAGGAGTTATAAGATTTTTATTGATCTTTTTAGCAGCAAGAGCATTAGCAGAAGTATTGGTAAGACTAAGTTTACCAACGATTGTAGGTGAGCTTCTTGCAGGGGTTGTAATAGGAGCATCAGGATTCCATTTATTGATACCGCCTTCGGCTGGCACTGAACTAAATGAGGGACTCGTAAATGTTATTAGTTCATTAGCTTCAATACCTCCGGAAGCAGTACCTGATGTTTATTTCGAAAGCTTTCCCTCACTCCAAGCAGTAGCAACCCTTGGTTTATATGCACTTTTATTTTTAACAGGATTAGAAAGTGAGTTAGAGGAACTGGTAGCGGTCGGTGCACAGGCTTTTACTGTTGCTATGGCTGGGGTAATTTTACCGTTTGCTTTTGGAACTCTTGGATTAATGTTTATTTTCCAAGTAGATTTAATTCCAGCAGTTTTTGCTGGAGCATCTATGACAGCAACAAGTATAGGAATTACTGCAAGTGTTTTCGGTGAATTAGGATATTTGAAAACTAGAGAAGGACAGATTGTTATTGGTGCAGCAGTCTTAGATGATATTTTAGGAATTGTTATTCTGGCAGTTGTTGTGGCGCTTGCTGCAGGAGGTTCTTTAGAAATTGCTCCTATTGTTAAATTAGTTGCGGCAGCGGTGGTATTTGTTATTGCTGCTATCGCGCTAAGTCGAACAGCAGCACCAGGATTTGATTGGTTGTTAGATAGATTGAAAGCTCCTGGTGCTGTGGTCGTGGCATCTTTTGTGATACTTGTACTGTGTTGTTTTGTTGCAACAGCAATTGGATTGGAAGCAGCTTTGGGTGCTTTTGCAGCTGGTTTAATTCTTAGTAGTTCTAAAAATAATCACGCAATTCAACAATCTGTTTTACCCCTTGTATCCTTATTTGCAACAATTTTCTTCGTCTTAGTGGGAGCTGGAATGGATTTATCAGTTATCAATCCACTTGATCCAACAAGTAGGTCAGCTTTGGTAGTCGCAGGATTTTTATTAGTTGTAGCAATTATTGGAAAAATTGCGGCAGGATGGGTATTTTCAAGTGATAAACCTACAAATAGATTAGTTGTAGGCTTGGGTATGATGCCTAGAGGAGAGGTTGGTTTAATTTTTCTTGGACTAGGAACAAGCGCTAAGTTGTTAACTCCTTCTCTTGAAGCAGCTATTTTATTAATGGTTATAGGAACTACATTTCTTGCACCTGTTCTCTTGAGAATTGTTCTAAAAGATAAGCCACCAAATGATGGCAATAAAATTTCAGATGATGTTGCAGCTGATCCTGTAGGTCTTCTTTAAGAAATAATTTTATTAGTATTAATTAATATAGTATTTTCATTAAATGGAAAAATCAGCTCTGATAGATAGTGATGTAAATTATGACTGGAATTTTTTAAATTACCCAATACATACTATTTCTGCTAAGCCTGAGCAAAAATCAAAAGAATGTGCAATTTTATTAATTCATGGTTTCGGGGCCTCTACGGATCATTGGAGATTCAATATCCCTATTTTGAGTAGCAAATATGAAGTTCATGCGATGGATCTTCTCGGTTTTGGAAAAAGTCCTAAGCCCCAAGATGTTGAATACTCAGGATCTTTATGGAAGGATCAGGTTGTTGCTTATGTAAAAGAGAAAATAAAAAAACCCACAATTGTTGTTGGAAATTCATTAGGTGGTTATGCAGCATTAGCAGCTGGTGCAGAATTAAATGATCTAAATGCAGGAGTGATATTACTTAATGCTGCAGGTTATTTTAGTGAAGAAAAAACTATCAAAAAGAATATGTTGCAAACTTCAATTGAAACAGTTGCCGGCATATTTTTGAAAAATATTGTTCTTCAACGTTTGATTTTTGAGAATATGAGAAATCCAAAAAATATAAAAAAAACTTTGAATCAAGTTTATGTTGATAAAAAAAATGTTGATGATTTTTTAGTTGAGTCAATAAGGAAGCCTTCATTAGATTTCGGAGCTTTTAATGTTTTTAGAAGTGTATTTAACCCATCAGGTCCTCAGGGATTGCCGTTGGATAAGCTATTCGCAAAACTAAATGCACCATTATTACTTCTTTGGGGAGGGAAAGATCCATGGATGAACACTCCAAAAAAAAGAAATCTATATAAAAAATTTACACCAAAGAATACAAAAGAAATAATTCTTGATGCAGGACATTGCCCTCATGATGAGATACCTGAATTAGTTAATCAGCATATTTTGGAATGGGTTGATTCTCTTTAAGTAATAATCGTGAAACTTGAATTATCTAATAAGGACCAAGGAATTTTTGTCTTTCAATTAGATAAAAATAATTACATTAAATTTTGTCCTGAAAGAGGAGGCCTTATTACAAATTGGGTGTCGGATGGTAATGAAATACTTTATTTCGATGAAAAAAGATTCATGGACAAGACAAAAAGTATTAGGGGAGGCATTCCAACCCTGTTCCCAATTTGTGGAAATCTCAATACCTCTAGTTCAGTATTTGGAAACGGTTATTTGCAATTACCACAACATGGTTTCGCTAGGGATTTGCAATGGCAATACTCCTTTAGTGAAAATGAAAAATTTTTATGCTTATTCTTAAATTCATCAAAAAAAACCAAAAAATATTATCCTTTCGATTTCGAACTAAAAATAGAAGTCATCTTAAAAATTAACTGTTTAGAATTTGAAATTACAATCCAGAACAAAACAGACATTGCTATGCCTATAAACTTTGGTTTGCATCCTTATTTCAATGTTTCAGATTTCAAAAATTTAGAGTTTGTTGATAATCCACTTAATTGTCAGGATCAAGAAAGAAATACTATAAGTAATACTTTGGATGAATTAAACAAAATTAATTTAGGAGTTGATCTACTTATGTATACTTCGGGTAGAAGCTCTTTTCGAGATAAATTTTTTAAAAGAGAGGTAACTTTAAATCATCCATATCCTTTTGATTTAGGCGTTATTTGGAGTGATCCTCCAAGAAGAATGATATGTCTTGAACCTTGGACTAGTCCCCGAAATTCTTTTGTTGATGGATTTAGAAACATTATGATTCCTTCAAATGATAGTAAAAGGTTAAATGCCTCAATACAAATAAAATCTCTTAAGTAATTTTGCAGTACTTATGAAATTTGTCGTTATAGATGATGATCCCACAGGCTCTCAAACTGTTCACGATTGTTTATTACTGCTTAAGTGGGACTGCTCAACTTTAGCTAAAGGTTTTGAATCTAAATCTAATTTATTTTTTATCTTGGCTAATACAAGGTCACTTTCGGAAAATGATGCGAAATTAACAATAGAGGAAATTTGCAAAAATCTTAAGACTGTAATTACTTCTCAAGCCTATGAAGAAGAAATTATTTTTATAAGTAGAGGAGACTCTACTCTTCGAGGACATAACTATTTAGAGCCAAGTGCTCTAAATAGTTGCTTAGGTCCTTTTGATGCTACTTTTCATATTCCAGCTTTCATAGAAGGTAAAAGATTCACAATTAATGGATCTCATTTTGTTGATAAAACTCCTATTAGTCAAACAATTTTTGCAACAGATAAAATTTTTGGATATGAGACAAGTAATGTAAAGAATCTTTTATTTCAGCAGAGTAAATCGCAAATAAATTTTGAAGATATTCAAAATATTTTATTGTCAGATATCGAAATGCTAAATGATGAAGAAAATAATATTGTTTTTAAAACACTAAAGAACTTGAAGAATAATAAACATGTAGTTGTAGATGTAGAGAATTATTTTCAACTAAAAAAATTTTCTTTAGTAATTAAAAAATTAATTAAACAAAAAAAATTCCTTTTTCGAACTGCAGCAAGTTTTATAAGTTCAATTTCTGAGAAAAAAAGCGTCCCTAAGGTTGAGACATTTTTCTCAAATTTAAGAATTAGAAATAAAGAAAAGAGTTCTCTTCCAGGACTGATAATTGTTGGATCCTATGTGGAACTCTCAACACTACAATTAAATAATTTATTAGAGATAAGTAATTGCAATCCAATTGAACTAGATGTTTTTGAATTCTTTAAAATTACTTCATCAGAGACTAATCATAAGCAAAGAAATTTGTTTAAAAATAAATTTCTCAAAGAAATTAGATTTTCTTTTGAGAAAGGGAAAACTCCTGTATTGTTCACTTCAAGAAAATTTATGTCTTTAGATTATTCTGAACAATTAAATTTTTATAATTCACTTTCTTGTTTTATTTCTGAATTAGTCGCGGATTTGAAATATGAAATAGGATATTTGATTTCAAAAGGAGGAATAACAACAAATACGATTCTTAGTAATGGACTTAATGCAGATTATGTTTATCTTGAGGGACAGATTTTAACAGGCATTTCAGTGGTGACTTACAACCTGGAAAATGGCGAAAAACTTCCCATTGTTACTCATCCTGGAAACATTGGTACTAAAGATTCACTGGTTAATATTTGGAAAGTTTTTGAAAATAAAATTAATTTTTATTATTAGAAATTTGAAATAATTTCTTCTGCAAAACTGCTGCAAGATAATGGTTCTACTTTCGGTTCCATTAAACGTGCTAGATCGTAGGTGACTTTTTTTTGCTCTATTGCCTTACTTAAACCATTAGTAATTAAGTTAGCTGCCTCATTCCAACCAAAATATTCAAGCATCATTACACCACTAAGGATTACTGAGCCTGGATTTATCTTATTTAAGCCTGCATGTTTTGGTGCAGTACCGTGGGTGGCTTCGAAAATTGCTGCATTATCTCCAATATTTGCACCAGGAGCCATACCTAGGCCACCAACAATTGCTGCAGCTGCATCAGAAACATAGTCCCCATTGAGGTTTAATGTTGCGAGAATTGAATATTCTTGAGGTCGGGTTTGAATTTGTTGGAATATACTGTCAGCTATCCGATCATCAACCAGAATTAGATCTCTCCATTTCCCATCTCCATGAGAATTTGAGATTGATGCAATAACTTCTTTAATTTCTTCGCAAATAAATGCTTTTTTGTTATTTGTAAGCTTGTCAAAACCCGGTTCGATTTTTCGAGCATTATTTTCAATTGTAATTTCTGGATTTTTCTGAATATTATCTAAAATCCAGCTTTCTCTTTCTGTAATGCAATCTTCTCTAAATTCATTTACTGCTAATTCATATCCCCAATCTCTAAATGCACCTTCAGTATATTTCATAATATTCCCTTTATGTACAAGAGTCACATGCCTTTTATCTCCTGATAATCTTTTTGCATGTTCAATAGCCTTTCTAATATGCCTTTGGCTACCTGATTTACTTACTGGTTTTATTCCAATTCCTGATCCGTTTGGTATGGATCTATTTTTTAAATTTTTACTATTTGGTATTACAACGTTATTTAAGTGATTAATTAATTCAAGACAATTATTATCTTCGGCTTCCCATTCAATTCCCATGTAGATATCCTCAGTATTTTCTCTGTAAACAATAACGTCTAGATTTTGAGGATTTTTATGAGGACTTGGAGTGCCTGAATAATATTTGCATGGACGAACACAGCTATATAAGTCAAAGATTTGTCTTAATGCAACATTAAGAGATCGAATACCTCCCCCGATGGGAGTCGTTAAAGGACCTTTGATAGCCACACCGAAGTGTCTGATTGCCTCAATAGTATCTTGAGGGAGATAATTATATGTTCCATAAAGTTCACAGGCTTCATCTCCTGCATAGACTTTAAACCAATTAATTTTTCTTTCATCTCCATAGCTTTTTTTAATCGCTGAATCAAGAACGATTTGAGTAGCAGGCCAAATATCAACCCCAGTACCATCACCCCTGATAAATGGGACAATTGGATTATTAGGAACATTAGGTATGCCTTGATTAAAAGTTATTATCTCTCCTTCATTAGGTAAAGTTAATTTTTCAAATTTTGGCATAGCATTGAATTAATAAAAGATAACTCATTGAATTTCCTCGTATTGTAATTTGCAATGAGTTATTTTCTTTAAAACCTAGAAATTTATTATTCAAATGTGAATAGAGAATACTTTATTGATCAGCATTTCAACATCTTTATTAAAAGAAAAAGTAGTTAATAAGCAAGTTAAAGCAAATTATGTCATTTTCAAAAAAATACTCAGCTACTTATGAATGCGAGTTCAAATGTAAGTAATGTTGAAATAGCCAATAAAATTGCTTCTACTGCAGCTTTGTTTCGGAAATATTTTCCAGATGCAAGCGTAAGCTTTAGTCCTTGGGACAATTCAAATAATGAATCCATGCAAGATACTATTGATTTTGCGTTTCATTTCCCTGGTTGGAGTCCTCTTATTGAATGTAGAGCAATACTTTTACAATTAAGAATTGAAAATGATAATAATAACAGTGTCCCGAAATTGTTGGGAATAATAATGCGAGGTATGATTGTCCCCTCAGAGAGATGGAGAGTGGCTACCATTGGTGATTGGGAAATGACTGGCACTCATCTACCACAAAAGAAACAAAAAGATAACCTTTTTTTGGTTTGTAAAGAACTTTATAAGTTATTCTCTACAACATCCGCTGGTAACAAAAATTAGCTGTTTTATGTATTTTCCTTGTAGATTAAATACACTTACAAAAATAATTCAAAATATATGGCAGTTGCTCTTGCAGGACAATTAAGAGAAGGGACAAAAAAATCCCATACTATGGCAGAAAATACTGGCTTTGTGGCTTGTTTTTTAAAAGGAGTTGTTGAAAAAAAATCTTATAGAAAATTAATTAGTGATTTATATTTTGTTTATGAAGCTATGGAAGAAGAAATTGAAAGACTGGTCAATGAGGAACATCCCGTAATAAAACCTATAGGTTTTAAATCTTTATTCAGGAAAGAGACTCTTGTAAATGATCTTAAATTTTATTTTGGAGATAACTGGAAGAATGAAATTAATATTTCTTACTCAGCAAAAGAATATGTTGAAAGAATCCGAGAAGTTGCAAAAAATTCACCAGAGCTATTGGTTGGTCATCACTATACTCGCTATATAGGAGATTTATCAGGGGGGCAAATTTTGAAAAAGATCGCTAAAAAAGCTTTAAATTTGCAGGGAAATGATGGTTTAAATTTTTATGAGTTTGAATTAATTGCTGATGAAAAGAAATTTAAGGAAGAATATTCTCTTACTTTGAATCAACTACCAATAAATCAAGAGACTGCTGATCAAATTATTGATGAAGCTAATCAAGCTTTTACTTACAATATGAAAATGTTTAAGGAGCTTGAAGGTAACTTGATTGCTGTTTTAGGCAAGATTGTATTTAATTATATTACAAAAAAAGTAAGGAAAGGAAGCACCGAGACCTAGTAATTTATGTTTGATTCATTAGTTGATTTCCTTAAAACCAATATTGATGAATTAAATGGTCATGAAGTACAAATATCTAGCGAATTTAAAGAACATCATAATGAAGACTCAAAATATATTATTAAAAATTGGCTTTTTGCATCTCCAGAATATAGAAAGTGGAGAATAACAAGATTAGATGGTGGCACAAAACTGCAAGTGTTTAATACGGTCGCTTATCCAAATTTTGAAAGTGAAATGCCTATCTTAGGAGCTGATATTTTATGGTTTGGAACTTCTCAAAAGTTATTAGCAATACTCGATTATCAACCTTTAATTCAAGAAGGCAAGTATCTTGAAAAATATTGTTCAAGTTTAGGTAGTATTAAGAAAAAATATCCTGTATTTGATAATAATAAAATGAAGAATATATATGATCCAAAAAAGTATTTTTCCCCATGGGTAATTATATGTAGAGGAAATAAATTAAATCTTGATAGAGATTTAAATAATGTATTCTATTCATTTGTAAATAATTATTTGAAGATTTATAACTCGAATCCTGTTAATCAATTTTTAAATGCAGAGGAAATAAAGATTAATCAAATTAAATATGATAAGTACAGTTTTGAAAAAGACCCTGCAGATAAATTGTTTAAATCTTTTTTTGGAGAAAAATGGACAAAAAAATTTATCAATAAATTTCTTTTTACATTAAATAATGAGATTATCCATTGAATGTTAATACAAAATACTATTTTTTACAGGACAGATTGGAGATGGCATAATTTTCTAAAATATTTAACTAATAATTTAAGTAAATATAATTGTTTAGAAAAAATAATACCCTCGGAATATTCTTATAAAGATTCAACATATGGCTCAAAAAAATCAAAAAAAAATGTGAATCTCTCTACTTGGGGTGTAACGCATAAAAAAAGAATTAAATTCGCAAGAGCAGTGTGTATAAATAGTCCAAATTATTCTGTTTTAAATTTTTTAATTATTCCTAATACTATTTATAACGTCCCATTTTTTGGAGTAGATTTTGTTTCTCTTCCTAATAGTCATTTATTAGTATTAGATTTTCAGCCTTCATTAAAAATACAAAATCAATACAATAATGGGTTGTTAGAAAAACTTATAAAACTCAAAAATCATTGTCATTCATCTCTTCCATTAGCTGAGAAAATGTCTGCAGATGTAGCTAGATTTTTTTCTCCAGGAGTAATCTGGTCAAAATTACCAAAAGAAGAAAGAAGTGATTTTTTAATTGCTAATCAGCTTTATACCGCATTTAAGGAATATCTTGATTTGTATTTGGAAATTCTTTTCGAAAGCAAAGAAGCCAGTATTGAATTGCAAAAAGAATTAATAAATGGTCAAAATAATTATTTGCAATTTAGAAGAGATAACGATCCAGCTAGGCCAATGTTGTCGAGTTTGTTTGGTAAAGAATTTACTGAATCTTTAATTAAAGAAGTTTTATTTACTACTTAAAAGTCTTATAATTTATTGAAATTTGAAATCATATGAAAAAAATTTCTGTTCTTTTTGTATGTTTGGGAAATATTTGTAGGTCTCCTGCAGCAGAAGCTATCTTTATACGTCTACTTGAAAAGAAGGAATTAACCGATGGCTTTATTGTAGATTCTGCTGGAACTGGGAGTTGGCATATTGGAAAAAAAGCTGACTCTAGGATGAGAATTGCGGCAGAAAGAAGAGATATAAACATCTTAAGCAGAGCTCGTCAAATTACTAGCAAAGATTTTGACGAATTTAACTATATTCTTGCGATGGACGACTCAAATTTTAGAAATATTAAAGATCTTAAGAATAGAACAGCTGCAACTGATTTTGCATCAATTAAAAAAATACAAGATTTTAGATCAGTTTTTAATGAGCAAGAAGTTCCTGACCCATATTTTGGAGGTGATGAGGGCTTCGATTATGTCCTTGATATTTTAGAAGACTCAGTAAATGGTTTTTTGGAAAGTATTTCTTGAATTTATTTGATCTCAGTCTCTTTGGGAATCTTGTCATTATAAAGATCAATAATTTTATCCACTACCTCAGTAATTGAATATCCATCCGTAATAATTTCTATTGCGTCATTCGCTTTTATTAGAGGTGAAATTTCCCTATTGGAATCTTCAAAATCTCTTTTCTTTATAAGTTCTTTTAATGTATGAAGGTCTATTTCTTGTGAGTCTTTACTATTTTTATCAGATTTTCTTCTTTTTGCTCTTTCATCGATGCTAGCAGTTAAAAATATTTTAAGTTCTGCATGAGGAAAAACAGTAGTTCCTATATCTCTTCCCTCAGCAACAAGTCCTCCTGATTCTCCAATTTTTCTTTGTTCTTCTACTAAGAATTTTCTTACTTCTTTTATTGAGGAAATTTTAGAAACGATGGAACTTATTTTTTGCGTCCTAATTTCTTCAGTAACACAGTAGTTATTAACATAAACATCCTGATGTGAATTTGTATTCGACTTAAAAACAATAGAAATATCTTGAAGAATATTCTGTAATTTTTTTTCTTTTTTATAATCAATACCCTTTCTTATCATAAGCCAACTCAATGCCCTATACATTGCTCCAGTATCTAAATATAAAAGTTTAAGTTTCTTCGCTATTAACTTTGTTACTGTACTTTTACCTGACCCTGCAGGGCCATCAATTGCAATAATCGGCCTTCTTTTCATTAGAAAAACGTGATCAATTAATCTTGTCTCTCCACATCTTATCGCACCAGCTAGTAACGAAATATTATCCTCAAATTTTGCTTTTTGGAGTGTATGAGGGTGTAAATGTTCTAAATATTCAATTGAAATTTTTTTTGCTGATAGCTTTTGAATTATTCCGTTTAAATTGATTTTTTTTTCTTGTTGAAAATTTTTTTTTGCTTCTAATAACTCACTTGAAAAAAAACTAATCAATTTTCTTTCGTTTTTTGATAAATGTACGTTACGTGAACTTAAAGGAATTCCATCAAAATCTCTTTGTGTAGGAATAGATTTAATAGCAACATTTAATTTCTCTCTTATAACAAGATTTTTTAAAATTAAAAGTTGTTGCCAATCTTTTTCTCCTAAGTAAAGATTTTTTGGCTTGATGAGATTAAGTAATCTATAAACTACTGTACAAACACCATCAAAATGTCCAATTCGATTTAATCCACATAATGCATAAGATAATTCAGTTGGAGCTTTTAGGAATTTAATATTTTTATTATTAGGTGGATATATATCTTCATTACTTGGTATGAAGATAGCATCTGCGCCATTTGAAAAGGAGATTTTTATATCATTTTCAATTGTTTTAGGGTAATTCTCTAAATCTAACTTGTTATCAAATTGAAGTGGATTAATAAAAATACTTACTAAATTAACATTAGAATTGTCATTTTTTGCTGTTGATATTAGTTGTACATGTCCATTGTGAAGATTACCCATTGTTGGGATGAAGTTAATTTCACTATTTATATTTTTCCTCCAATTTTCTAATTCTTCAGTTTTCCTTATGATTACTTTCTTCACTTTGTTTTTAAAAAATAAATCTATTTGATAAATAATTACTGGACAAAAGCAATCTTAGGAGGAATATCTATATAGTGAAAGTCTATCATTTTTATTTCATGGATTACAAAACATCAGGTGTTGATATAGAAGCTGGGCGAGAATTTGTTTCCGAAATTCAACAGGCAGTTGAAGGAACTCATACATCTAATGTGATTGAGGGTATTGGTGGGTTCGGAGGTTTGTTTAGAATTCCTATCGATAGTTTTAAAAAACCAGTTCTTGTTTCAGGAACTGATGGTGTTGGAACAAAATTAGAATTAGCACAAAGTAAAAACTTTCACTTTGAGGTTGGTATTGATTTAGTTGCTATGTGCATGAACGATATCATTACTAGTGGGGCAAAACCTTTATTTTTTCTGGATTATATTGCTACTGGTAAGCTTGATAAGAAACAATTATTGAGGGTTGTTCAGGGAATTTCACATGGATGCGGAGAAAACAACTGTTCATTACTCGGCGGAGAAACTGCTGAAATGCCTGGATTTTATTCAAAAAATAAGTATGATCTTGCAGGATTTTGTGTTGGAATAGTTGATGAGGATAAGCTTATTAATGGTAAAAAAGTATCTGAAAATGACTTAATAATTGCTTTAAAAAGTAATGGAGTTCATAGTAATGGATTTAGTTTAGTAAGAAAAATTATTCAAAATAATAATCAAATAGATAAAGAATTTGAAAAATTTTCTCACTTAAATTTTTATAATGAGTTATTGAAACCTACAAAAATTTACAATAATGTGATTAACCAAATGTTATCTGAAAATATAGAAATTAAAGCAATGTCTCATATTACTGGAGGAGGAATTCCAGAAAATTTACCAAGATGTATGCCTTCTGATTTTATTCCTTATATCAATACCAGTTCTTGGGAAATACCTACTTTATTTAAATTCCTTAAGGAGAAAGGATCGATTCCTGAAAAAGATTTTTGGAATACTTTCAATCTTGGAGTGGGATTTTGTTTGATTATTGATAAACAATTTAAGGATGCGATATTAAGTATCTGTAAAGATCATAAAATAGATAGTTGGGAAATTGGAAAGATAGTTCGAAAAAATGATTCAAAAATTAGTAAATTTTTGCCAGAAATTTTAACTTAAATTTTTTTATCTTTTTAAAATGAGTTTTAAAAAATAATTTTTTATACCCAAATGAAAAAGTTAGGTGTAATATAATAAAATTACCGCCGAATAATATCGGAAGTTTAAGTATTTAGATTTAACCCTTTATTCAATGCCATTTGCAAATAATCAAAGAATTACACGTAGACGTAGTTCAGCTGGCCCTACACCTCCAAAAAGACCAATAGGTAATAATTCTGAATCATTTGGTAGACAGGCTCAAGGCCCAAGACCAACTTTCTTGACACTAAGGGATCATGGAAAAGTTTTTGTGGCTGATTTACCTAATTTGTCCGATGGTCAATTAGCGCATATTAGTAAAGAAGCTAATGAAGTTTTAAATAGTTTGGAAAAAAGACTTAGCGATCTTGAAAATGAACCTAATGTTAGTAATCCTGAAAACGATACTCTGATAAAAGCCTCTACCAAAAGAGATGTCACACTTAGATTTATTAAATCAATAGAAGAAGAACAAGAACATAGAAAGAATAATCCTGCTTTACGAGATGCTGCATCTGAATCGTTACCCAGAACTTTTCTTGAAGTTGCTAGACATAGATTGCCTGGAGCAACTTTTGATTCACTCCTTAGAGAGGCTCTTGAAGCTTGTGCAGTTGATGAGAGTACTAAAGAAAATCAAGTTATTGATGAGCCTAAAGAAACTGTAAAAATTATGGATATACCCTCTTCCAACACAAATGCTTCACTTGTTGTTAGTATCGATTCAAGTGATGATTCCAAGAATGACTCTATTTGATTCAACACAAGAGTTAATAAGTTTTAAAGACCAAAATAATTCAAAAATTAACCTTTCTTTAGATAAAGATCCCATTTTATGTAATCATTGCAAAAGGACTGCATCAAATGGTATTAGATGTTTAGGGATGTGTGTAGCAGATAATGATTATTAAAATAATTCAAATTTATAAAAATAATCTGATGAAAATAAATTAATAAATTCATTTAGTTTTATTTATTAATGGATTTAAGGTATTATTTATCCATAATAAATACAAGATTATTTTTCTATATATCAATAGGTAATTGAAACTTTATACTCTTTATTTGAAATTGAAGTTTTTCGAAAACCTCATAATTAAATGCGTAAAAAAATTAAATAAGGCGGCACCCAGATTCGAACTGGGGATAAAGGATTTGCAATCCTCTGCCTTACCACTTGGCCATGCCGCCGAAAAAGATTCGATTGAGTCTTTTTATGATCTTAACAGTAAGGAGTCTCATTCTCTGTTATTTATATGCAATGGTCATGGAGAAGATGTAATCGCGTCGGAAATAATAAAAAGATTACTAAAAAAATTAAAAAATAAAAATATTGAAGTGTTGCCTTTAGTAGGAAATGGAGATGTATTTAATTCCATAAAATCAAAGAAATTTAGTAAAATAGGATATTTAAAAGAGCTGCCTAGTGGAGGTTTTAGTAATCAAAGTCTGAAGGGATTTTTGCTTGATTTGTTTGCAGGATTTTTAATCGATAATTTAAGAAATTTTCTACTTGTAAAACAGAAGTCAAAACATAAATGCAAAATTATCGCAGTAGGCGATTTCTTGCCATTACTTTACGCTTGGAGTTCAGAATGCGAATTTAGTTTCATTGGAACTCCCAAAAGTGATCATACTTGGAGTAGTGGCCCTGGGTGGGATTTAAGCGATTTTTATCATAAGTTGAAAGGTTCTGAATGGGATCCATGGGAAATGTTTTTAATGAAATCTTCAAGATGTAAAAATGTAATTATGAGAGATAAAATTACAGCTAATAATTTGAATAAAAAAAATATTGACGCAAAATACTTGGGTAATCCAATGATGGATTTTGTGAATTCAAAAAACAAGAAGATAGCAAATATTATTTCTTTTAAAAGGATTATTTTATTAGTTGGGAGTAGATACCCTGAAGCTCTTAAAAATCTTGATAATTTTCTTAATTGTTTGCAAGATTTTGATTTATCAAAGGATTTGGTAATTCTTTTGCCTTTAAGCATTAATGCGAATGTGATTCAAATTCAAAGTTATTTAAATAAATATGGTTTTATCAAACAGAATAAAGTTAAATTTCTAATTGATGAAGATTCAGTATGGAAAAAGAAAAATCAATATGTAGTGATTGGAAAAGGTAAATTTAATACATGGGCCAATATGGCAGAAATTGGCTTGTCTAATGCAGGAACTGCTACTGAGCAAATTGCTGGGCTTGGAATTCCATCTCTTTCTCTACCGGGATCCGGACCACAATTTACAAAAACATTTGCAAAAAGGCAATCAAGATTATTGGGAGGTAGTGTTTTAGTCTGCAAGAACAAAACAATTCTTTTAAAACGTTTAAGTTTACTTTTGAAAGGAAAAGACGAAAGGTTAGAACAAGCAAAAATTGGAAAAAAAAGAATGGGGGAATTCGGAGCAAGTAAGAAAATCGTAGATGCCATAAACCTTCATTTGTTATCTTAGTAAATGGCAGTAGCTTTTAATTATTAATTCTTTTATGTATCCAATAAATGATCGGCAATATCTAAAAATTTGTGCAGAGATTGCAAAACTTATGAGTATAAGCTTATCTTCTGCTAAGAAGAAAGTAGAAATTCAAATTGCAAAAGAAGGCTCGAAAACTATTCAAGAAAAAATACAAGTTGCTCAAAGTGTCTTAAAAATTTGTGAAAAAAATGATGGAGATAAACTTAGTTCATCAAGAATACTTGATAAGCTTATGGAAACTCTTGATGGTGAAGATAATTTTTTAACTGAAGATTGAATCTTAATGTTCAAATATATTTGAGAATTTTAGTATGTCTAAATCTGCATGTACAGAAACTGTTTCGAAACATTTTTTTGCTAATTCATATCTATTCTCTCTTTCCAAGATAACTTTTAATTTATGCATAGCTTCAATTAAATATCTAACATCATTTGCTGCATAATCTAATTGATCTTTTGTTAAATCTTCGTTGCTACCCCAATCACTACTTTGAGAGCTTTTGTCCAGTTCTATACCTAACAATTCATTAATTAAGTCCTTTAAACCGTGTTTATTTGTATAAGTTCTCGCTAACTTACTAGCAATTTTTGTACAAAAAATATTTTTTGTTTTAATCTCAAGATTGCATTTTAGAGCTGCTACATCAAATCTCGCATAGTGAAATATTTTCGTAATTTTGTCATCTTCAAGAAGTGATTTTAAATGAGGTGAAGAAGATGTATTAAGTTCGATTTTTATACAGGATGTTCTTTTAAATTCATTGCATATTTGTACTAAACATAGTCTATCTCTACCATGAATTAAACCCATTGCTTCAGTGTCAATAGCCAGGTAGGATGATTTTTTGTAAAGATTGTATAAATCTGGTGTTAAATCGTTATAAAGAAGATCAATATTTTTATTTTCAGTAGTCATTTTTAAAAATTATTTAAAGATTAAGAATATTAATTAAGATTTTTTAATTAAGAGTTTTTATTTAATAGGAATATTTTACAGAATAAATCTAAAAATTTATAATATGATGTAACTTTAATTTTTATTCTCGAGTTACTAAAAAAAATTATTTAATGTCCTATTCTTTAAATTCAACATTATTGCTGACAATTCTCTTGGCCATAGGATTATTTTTTTTTCTTAGGGCTTCCAGTAAAGATAGGACAACCATCGTTGAGATTTCATCTTCTCAACAGCCAGTAAAGGTTTTAAATGGTTTATGTGAATGGCTTAATTTGAGGGGATGGAAGCAAACAGGAGGAGATTTTGAACAAAGAATTTTAATATTCAAAGGTCAAGTTGTTTCTAGTAAATTTTTAGCAATTTTTTTAGGTTTTCTTGGAGGTTTTGGTTCTTGTGCTTTGGGATTAGTAATTATACAAATATATCCTGAATTAGGTTGGTGGCCTATTCTTTTGGGATTAATTGGTGGCCCTTTGTCTGGAATTGTTTATTTTAAAAAATCAGCAAGAGAGGAGAAATTTGAATTAAGGTTGATCAACGAAAATGAAAATGATTCAACTTTCATGAGACTTAGAGCGCATAGGGATGAATTAATCTCTTTAGAAAATGAACTTGGAGAAAAACTTCAATTGAAAAGTGACGGCTCTTTATTTAAAACTCCTATTTAAGATAAGTAAAAGATAAAATTTATAATTTCTAATCAAAAATATCATTATCCTTACAGAATTTTTCTAATTCCTTATCTTTTAACCAATCTTGTGGCTTTGTAAAAATTGATGTAAGAAATTCTTCTCTAGAACCCTTTATAGCTTTATATCCATACTCCCATCTGGCTAAAGGAGGTAATGACATTAATATTGATTCAGTTCTTCCGTTTGTTTGTAATCCAAAAATTGTACCTCTATCCCACACTAAATTAAATTCGACATATCTACCTCTTCGATATAGCTGGAATTCTCTCTCCTTCGATGTATATGTTTTCGAAGCTCTTTTTTCAATAATGGGTAAATATGAAGGGAGAAATGCCTGCCCGCAGTTTTCTGCTAAGGAAAATAAATTATCCCAATCAAGATTAGATTTTCCAATATTTTGTGAATTTTTTGATGCCTCTCCGTTTTGATTATTTCCTCTATAAATATTGCCTGAACCATCTTGATAATCATAAAAAATACCTCCTATACCTCTAGATTCATTTCTGTGCTTCAAGAAGAAATATTCATCACACCATGGTTTGAAAACTTTATGCAAATTTTTATCAACTTTCTCACAAGCTTTTTTATGCTCTCTATGAAAATTTCTCACATCTGAAAGATAAGGATAAAAAGGAGTTAAGTCTGCACCTCCACCGAACCACCAAACAGGTCCAGCTTCGAAATAACGATAATTCAGATGAACAGTAGGAATATATGGATTCTTAGGATGCAATACCATAGAAGTTCCTGTCGCAAACCATTCATGACCTTTTGCTTCGGGCCTCTGAGAGATGATTGATTGAGGTAATTCTTTCCCCTGTACTTCAGAAAAATTTACTCCTGCTTGCTCAAAAATAGAACCGTTTTTCAATACTCTTGATCTTCCACCACCACCTTCGTCTCTTAGCCAGGATTCTTCAACGAATTTCCCTTTACCATCTACATTCTCAAGGCCTGAACAAATTTTGTCTTGTAGACCTAATAAGAGATTTTTAGTTTTTTCTCTCGAGTTTTTAGGAGGTTCTTTGAACATGTATTTAGAAAATCTTAAAGAAAAAATTTTTGGTTAATTATAAGTTTCCCTTTATAATTTCTCTTAGGGGGTCCTTATTTCCTATTATTTGATAGTTCGACATAGTTCTTAATCTTTCTAACAGTCGACTACCTTGTCAAAATATTTAAAAATTTAATGACCACAATAGAAGATGCGAATTATGCTTTACAAAAGGTTCTAGATACTGGATCAAAGAAAAATGTAATTGAATTAGCTTGGATTAAAAACGTAAGAGTAACTATTCCAAGAGTAATCGTAACACTATCATTGCCATCATTTGCAAATTCTCAGAGAGATAGAATTGTGAATGAGGTTCGTAAAGTACTACTAGATTTTAAAGATATTGATGATGTTCAAATAGAGATAGATAATAATCCTTCAGTAAAAGAATCTAAAACTGAAAGTAATGGTCCTGAGTTACAGCAGATTGATGGTATTCGTCATATCATCGCTGTTAGTAGTGGTAAAGGTGGAGTAGGGAAAAGTACTATTGCAGTGAATCTAGCTTGTTCTTTAGCTAAATTAGGTTTAAAAACTGGGTTGCTGGATGCGGATATTTATGGACCTAATACACCCTCAATGATGGGAGTTGCAGAGCAGAATCCAAAGGTTACTGAAGGTAGTGGTAATGATCAAAGGTTAATCCCAATCAATAAATATGGAATTTCATTAGTTTCTATGGGTTTCTTAATAGAAGAAGGTCAGCCAGTTATCTGGAGGGGACCAATGTTAAATAGTATTATCCGTCAATTTCTTTACCAAGTTGAATGGAATAATCTTGATTTTTTGGTTATTGACTTGCCCCCAGGAACAGGAGATGCTCAAATCTCTCTCTCCCAATCTGTTCCTATTTCTGGAGCTATTATCGTCACAACTCCACAACAAGTGTCCTTGCAAGATGCAAGGAGGGGATTAGCAATGTTTAAACAACTTGGTGTGCCGCTATTGGGAGTTGTAGAAAATATGTCAGTATTTATTCCGCCAGATATGCCAAGTAAAAAATATGAAATTTTTGGTAAAGGTGGTGGACAAACATTAGCTAAAGAAAATGATTTACCTTTGTTGGCACAAATCCCTATTGAAATTCCTATTGTTGATGACAGCAATAAAGGAGTACCAATCTCAATAAGCCAACCAAATAAGGAAAGTTCTGTTGAATTTGTTAATTTAGCTAAATTAATTAAAAATCAATTTGTTTGTAGTTAATTGATGTTAAGGAGAATTTCTTTATTAAATAAAAGAGGTTTTTTACAAAAAAAAGACAACTTTAGTAGAAAATTTTTATTTTCTCCACTCCTTTTAATTCCTCTTTTTCTAGTTATTATTTCGGGGTTTTTAATAAAAAGTATTCAGGATGGTTTTTTAGCATCTAATTTTTTTAGCCATGTCTTAACAGGTTTTTTAGGCTATTTTTTGGCATTTTTTATTTCTTACATACCCTTAGAGAGAATTAGAAAGTATCTGATTCCATTCTATTTGTGTACTTTAATCTCATTATTTCTAATTTATTTTTTTGGGATCTCAGTTTCTGGAGCTCAAAGATGGCTAAACTTAGGAATATTTTCTTTTCAGCCCTCAGAAGTCGCCAAATTAAGTACTGTATTAGCTCTTGCTTTAGTACTCGAAAAAAAAATAATTTCAACAATAAGAGATTTAGTATTGCCCTTATTAGTAGTTATTGTTCCTTGGTTATTAATTTTTTTTCAACCAGACCTTGGCACCTCTTTAGTTTTATTGGTTCTGACAGGTGTAATGCTCTATTGGTCGCAAATGGCTATAGAGTGGATTTTGATATTAGTTTTTTGTCTTGTAACATCAATATTATATTTATCCATACCAAATCTTCTTATTTTCTGGATCCTATTTATAGGATATCTTGCTTATAGATCTTCGAAAAGGAAAATTATTTTTTCTTCTCTCGCAATGTCGTTGCACTTATTGGTGGCAAAATTGACACCAATTTTGTGGCAATATGGGCTCAAAGACTATCAAAAAGATAGATTAGTTTTATTTTTAGATCCAAATAGAGATCCCTTAGGTGGTGGATATCATTTAATACAGAGTCAAATTGCAATTGGTTCTGGCGGACTTTTTGGGACTGGTTTGTTAAAAGGTAAGCTCACTAATTTGCAATTTATACCAGAACAACATACTGATTTTATTTTTAGCGCTCTAGGCGAAGAGTTGGGTTTTATGGGATGCATAATAGTTTTATTTTTGTTCTTTTTTTTGATTAAAAAACTTATTAATACTGCATCAATTGCCCGGACTGACTTTGAATCTTTAGTAGTTATTGGAATCGCAGCAACTTTTTTATTCCAAATAATTATTAACTTATTTATGACAATTGGATTAGGACCAGTTACTGGAATTCCCCTTCCTTTTATGAGCTATGGCAGAACGGCATTGGTGATTAATTTCATATCTATTGGATTTGTTTTATCTATATTGAAACGTTCAAGATCATTAAGAAGTTGATGAAATCACAAATCACTATTAAAAACATTCAAGACCTTTTGATTAAAGGAGTTCAAAAAATATATGTTGATGATGAAACATCTCGAAGAATGTGGTGGGCTTCTTTAGAGGTTATTCAAAAAGATTTCTTATCTCAGAATTATAAAAAGGGAGGTATTTGGGTTGCATCGCCTTTGCCTGCTCTAAATGAAAAAAAATTTTTTAATCAACTTCATGGCTGGCTTTGGGCGCCTGAGGGCTTTCCTTATTTTCAGAATGAAAATGCAGGTTTTTTACCAGGCAATAATTCAGATAAACTAAAGAAAGATTCCGATATAGTTAGTAATTATAAAGTCCTAAATCTAGGCCAAAAAGATGGTTATGAACCTTTTTTGATGATAATCACTCCAAATTTTCAATGCATATTATCAATTGCAGGAGAAAAAGATAAGAAAATTTTATTAATGAAGTGTGATGAAGAAAGCCTAAAAATTTCAATTGAATTAATGCATGCAAAATTAAATCAAGAAAATTACGATGAAGGAGTTAAATTTCGTAGTGCAATAAATAATTTAGGGAATTTGAGTATTAATAATCAATTTGAAAAATTATTTTGGCCGATATTATCGGCAAAATTAGCGAATTTCATGCCAAAGCATAATATCCAGAATTCTGCAGAAAATTA